>NZ_RAWR01000184.1:0-22178 GCF_003986945.1 Corallococcus sp. AB018
GGGCAGGCCGCCGGGGGAGGGGACGGATGAGTCGCCGGACATGGCGGTATGGACTAGCACTGAAGCGCACGCGGCGCCCCTGAGGAATCGTGTGGGAGCCTGCTCGGCGGGCGTTCCTGGGGAATTCTCCCTGCAGGCCAGTCCGCACCTGCATGCGAGCCGTGGGAGTGGCGCACGGCGGAAGGATGCACTCAACGCGCGCCGGGCCGTATCATCGTCGCATGACGACACGGCGCACGCTCACTGATCTGATGAACGACGTGTCCGGCCGCGGCGCCCGCGACTGGTCAGTGCCTCAGGACCTGGGCTGCGATCGCATGACGGTCACGGCCGCCTGGCTGGCGAGCGACGATCCGGTAGCGATGCTGTTCCTGCTCGCCGCAGTGCATCCCCGACGCGAAGTGGAGAAGTGCATCGAGCTGGCGACCGAGATGTCGTTCTTCGAGCCCATGCGGGACGAGGCTCACACGATGAGTCGCCGCCTCCCCGGCATGAACTTCAATGGTCGGTCACCGTTCTACTTCATTCATCTCTACCAGATGCTGCACTCCGCCTTGCGGTGGATGGAGGACACCGAGCGGTCGCGGCTTGAGCTCAAGCTGGCCGCAGCGATCCGCGTCGTCGTCCCCGATCCGTTCACGCTCGTCGGGCCCGCCGCATAGGGCCAGAGATGAGCAGGCGGATTCTCGACTCGCTCAAGAGCGTGAAAAACGGTTTTCACGCGACTTTGCGCCTGCGCTAGCCTTGGCTGATGAGAACGCCCATTGCCTGTCTTGCTATCGTTATCGCCGTTTTCGCATGGTCCGCCATCGCACCCTATGAACGCAGCACATGGTGGATGGAGGTCGCGCCCGCTCTCATCGCCTTGCCGCTTTTATTTGCCACATACAAGAAATTCCCACTGACGACGCTGCTCTATGTCTTGATCGCCGTGCACATGATCATCCTCATGGTCGGCGGGCATTATACGTACGCGCGTGTGCCGGGCTTTGAATGGCTGGGCGAAGGACGCAACAATTACGACAAGATTGGCCATTTCGCGCAAGGATTCATCCCCGCCATTGTCATGCGCGAGCTTCTGATTCGCACGTCGGATCTGAAGCCGGGCAAGTGGATGGCGGTCGTGATTGTCTTTTCCTGTCTTGGCATCAGCGCGGTATACGAACTGATCGAATGGGGCGCCGCCGTCATGCTCGGTCAGGGCGCGGATGAATTCCTCGGCACGCAAGGCGATGTCTGGGACACGCAAAAAGACATGGGCATGGCCGGCATCGGCGCGAGCGCGGCGCTGCTCCTGCTGTCGAGACCGCATGACAAGGCGCTCTCGCGCCTTTAACGCAGGGTGCGCACCCCGCCGAGAACCGCTCCACGTCGAGCGGTCCCCGGGGTGCCGGTGCTATCGGGCGCAGGTGAACAGGTTGTTGCTGACGTGGATGCCGCTCATCGCGTACCCGCCGGTCCCGCACACGTGCATGGGATAGGTGTCGCTCGTTCCGGGGCTGCCATCCACATACTCGGAGACGACGCTCGTTCCGGGATACTGGCAGGCCAGGTGGTTATTGCCGACGTGCATGCCGACCATGACGCTGCCGTAGGGACAGGCATGCATCCCGTTGCGACTGGTGCCCGCATCCAGGAAGCGGGAGCCGCTCGTGGAGGAAAGCTTGGCGCACTTGAAGACGTCACTGCCGAGGTGCGCGCCAATCATGGCGTAGCCGGTAGGGCAGCAGTGCATGGTGCTGCCACTGACGGTACAGCGCGTCCCCGCATCGTAGATCGCCGGGCCCGTGAAGGAGAGCGACGACTTCGCCACCTCCACGTCGAACTCCGCTCCCTCTTCTTCTGGCGCGGCGCCGCAGCCGGCGAGCATCGTGACCGCGGCCAAAGCCACTACTGCTGAAGACGCCCCCTCGAAAAATCGCTTCATTGATTCATTCCCCATTCATGTGACGACAGGTTCACCTGGGGCGCGATGTGCCTCCCCAGCCCAATGCCTGCCCGTACGTCAGGGTGGGCGTTTTCGAGTTATTCATAATTTTACGGATAATCAAGAAGACCCCTCGCCCGGGGTGAAGGCTTGCGTCGGTTCGAGGTGCCGCCGCATCGCGTCTTGCTCCGTTCTTGGCCTCGCTGGAGGGGTATGTTGGGGGCGCCGCGCTCGTGGCATCCGAGGAGCACGCCGCCATGTCACCCTCCGATGAGACTTCCCGGAACACGCCGGTCAGGGCGCACGGACCTGGCGCGATGAGCCCTCCGGCCGCTCCGGGGCGGAGCCTCGCGGCACTGCTTTCGCTGATGGCCTCCTTGTGCCTGGAGAGCGTCAGCCTCCTGCTTCCCATCCATCCCTATGACTGGGCGGAAGCACCCGATTTGAGAGCCCAGGTGAGCGCCGACGCGGTGTTCGTGGTGGTCTGGCTGGCCGGGGTCGCGAGCTGCCTGGCGGCGCTGTCTCTCGTCATCGCGTTGAGCCTGCGTGGGATTCGCAGGTCTCGACGCGTGGGCCTCGTCGTCGGCGGACTGCTGGCCCTGTCTCTGGGGGCCGCCCGGCTCGCGGAGGTCCTTCCGGAGTATCAAGGCTGACCCCAGGGGTTGCAGAAGCGCTGCGGGCCTGGATCACAAGGCCCTGGGGCTAAGGGTGGTCTCACGGGCCAGGCCTCAGCAGGCCTTCTGTTCGCCCGGTGCGTATGGGGAGTGGAGCCGCAATTGTGATCCACTCAGGGGCGAGTCTGACTTCCAGCGCCCCGCTCAGATTCAATGGGGAATCGCGTCTTCAGATTCTCCAGCCAAGCATCCATTTTAATCAGCAGGGCCATTCGTTTGTCGGAGGTCTTCCCATCGACCTCGGCTTCAATGCGGAACTGCTGAAGCTGGGATTCGAGTTCCGAGACGTCCCTTGTGCTCGCTCTGACACGAAGCTCAGAGGCCAATTGCTCAAGCATCCTGACTACTTGCTCGTAGGTTGTGGGCCTTGTTGGTGATTGTGGAGAGCCGGTCTGTTCCAATGCCTCATAGGCAAGGGCAGGTTCAGGCGGGGAGAATGGTTCCGCTTTCACAAACGAAGCCATGTCAGGAGTCGGAGTTGCGACAACTGTAGCAAGTGCCCGGTCTTCTCCAGGCGGCGGTGGAAACCTGGCCGACATTGGATTGTCAGGGTGGCTTGGCTTTTGGGGGCGTTTTGTTTGAGCTCCAGACTGGAGGACCGGTTGTTTCGCCATGGCATCGTCAGGAGGCGCACTGCGTGGCTGTAGAATCAGCTCTTGATTGAGTTGGGCCTCCCACGTGACAGGTGCGTCGGTGAGTTCCTGGTGGGCCCTGGTCGATGCTGCTCTGGTGAATGAGAGCGTCAGGCTGAAGTGAGTGTCTTGTGGCCTTGGTGAGAGGGTGGTCACGCTCCACGCAAGTACTCTGGTGCGGAGTTGCTCACTCTGGCTCATGAGGACTTCTGGTGGATTGTCAGAGGCCGCGAACGGTTTGGTAATAATGGAGACACGGGCCCATGCGTTTGACAGGCTCTTGAGTGGTTGCGCTGGCGGGATTGGCTCCGGTTGGGGGGGGGGGAAGACAATCACCTTGGCAGTGCGCACGGGGAGGTCTGCTTGGGAAGAGACCTCTGTGCTTTGGAGCCTGAGGACCGCGGCCCCCGTACAGAGGAACAGGACCACTGGAGCCATCCACCAGTCCGGTACGGAGATGTCCCAGTTGCTCTTCAGCGGCTCCAGCGTCTCGGAGGTGAGGGTGTCATCGGATGGAGGATCATCCGAAGCCCCTGGCGTGCCAGTTGGGACGGACGGCACATAAGGTGTCGTACGAAGGGGGATGTTCTTCAGCCGTTTCCGTACGGCCTCCGCGGAGTGTGGCCGTGCGGCGGGGTTCTTCTCCAACAGATGACGCACCAGGGCATCCAGCGTTGGCGGGATTCGGGGAACCCGAGACGAGGGGAGCGGAGCAGGCCGCTCCATGTGCGCGAACATCACCTGGATGGGATCACCCTGAAATGGCCGTGAGCCTGTCAGCATCTGGAACATGAGGACGCCCAGTGCATAGAGGTCCGTGGCGGGGCTGATGCGTGTTCCCCGAATCTGCTCCGGCGCCATGAACTCCGGGGTCCCCAGAACCGTCCCCTCCGAGGTCATCGGGTTCTCGCGGGACTCCAGCAGCTTGGCGATGCCGAAGTCGACCAGCTTGACGACCGGCGCCGTCACCGCGTCGGTGACGATGAAGATGTTCGCGGGCTTCAGGTCCCGGTGGATGACGCCCGCCCGGTGCGCCGCGCCCAACGCGGCCAGGACCTGATCCATGACCCAGACCACGCACTCCAGTTCCATCGGGCGACTCCCGCGAAGGAAGTCGGAGAGCGGACGGCCCTGGAGCAACTCCATCGTGACGTAGGGGCGTTCGTCCGGGAGGTTCCCGAACCCGAAGATGTCGACCACTCCCGGGTGCTTGATGGAGTTGACCGCTCGTGCCTCCATGAGCAGCCGGTTCACCAGGTGCTCCGAGACCATCTCGGACCGAAGCACCTTGATGGCGACCTGCTTGCCAATCAGCGGATGCACCGCCCGGTACACCACCCCCATGCCACCCTCACCAATGCACTCCTCCAGGGTGAACTCACCCAGTCGGGTACCCAAGAGTGAGTCCACGGGGAACGTCGGCCGGGCTTTTTGCCCGGTCTTTCCCTTGTCGTTTCGGGTGGGGAGCGAGATTTTCATGAGGGGGCCAGAGCCTGAATCGTAGACACGGATTTTCGGTGGGTTCAATTCTCCGCGAGCCCTCACTACAGGGGCTTGCATCCAACCCATGGAGTGACCCACTAGGGTCGTGTCTGACATCCAATTCCCCCACGAATGATCAGCGGGGGAAGCGCGCCTTCAGCTTCTCCTGCCAGGTGTCCAGCGCTTGGTTCACGTCCATGCGCTCTCAGCTTGGGCAACATCAACGGTGGCATCCGGGACATCTCCGGAGCCACCGTCTTGGGCGGCGCGTCATGCCGGGTGATGCGGTCGGTCAGCGTCTTTTCGAGGGCATCCAGGGCGCCGTGGACCCGCGTGCGCTCGGCGTCCGTGGTGGCCTCCGCCGCCGCCCGGGGACGTGTTCACCTGCTTCAGGTGTGGCGGGCGTGTCCATGGATGTCTGCTGGATTCTTTTTGGACGTCGTCAACACCCTTGCCTGCCTGCAGTTGGCTCTCGCAGAGCTTTTGGCGGTCAGCATTGGCTTTCGTGAACCCACTGGAACACGACTTCTTTTGCTCATCGCCACCGCGCCGTCAGGCTCGCCCTCTCACTGGGAGTCAGGTGTGTTCCTGACGCATTTCGCGTATGGGAGGGATCCATGAGCACAGGTCGTGTCATGGGGTTGGCGGCGCGTGTCGCCCTGTTGGCGGTGTGGGGCTGTGTCCTCGGCGTGTCGTGTGTGAAGCGACCCGTGGACTACGCACGGGAACAGGCGCGAACCCTCGCTCCAGCGAAGTTGGAGTCCTCGTCGCAGCCCTCGACGGGTCCCGTCCGGAAGATTCGGGTCCGGGTCTACGCGGACTCGGATTATCGGGAGCAGGTGGTGCGCTGGCGAAGCAGCGTCGTGTCCCAGTTGCAGCGTGCGAGCTCGGTGATGCAGGGGCAACTGGGCGTTGTCTTCGAGCTTGAGTCGACGCGCGAGTGGGCGCATCGAGGTGTCGAGGGCGAGTTGGAGGGTTCACTGACCGCGCTGGAGTTGAGGGATCCGGGCGAGGACGTGGACCTGGTGGTCGGCTTCGTCTCCGCGCTCAAGCTCTTCTCCTCCGCGCAGCATGAGCTGGGCATGGCCCGGCTGTTCGGGCGCCACTGCGTGCTGCGTGAGATGGGAAACGCGGAGGAGGTCCGCGCCATCATGGAGGGGCTGGTCCACCTGCCCCAGGACGAGCGGCAGACGCTCTATGAGGAGCGGAAGATGCACAAGGAGACGTCCATCTTCCTCCACGAGTGGGCGCACACGCTGGGGGCATTCCACGTGCGCAACTCGCACTGGATGATGTTCCCGAGCTACGCACCGAGTCAGTCGGCCTTCACACCGCAGACCCTGGCGTTGCTCAAGACCAGCCTTCGCCATGCCTCGGCGGGTCGTCGCGATGACGCCGCCGCGCGGGCCTGGGCGACCGAGCTGGGGGCGCTGCTGGCCTCGACGTCCTCGCCGGACTGGGAGGGACCGGAGAAGGAGGCTGTCGTCGAATGGCTCGCGAAGGTCCGCGAGGGCAAGGCGCCGCTGGTCGTTCACCAGCCCCAGGCCCCCCTTCCTCCAGAGGACCGGCGCCGGCTCGACGAGATCCTCGCGCTCGAGAAGGCGGGACGCGTGGAGGTCGCCGCCCAGCAGATGGAGCCCCTCGCGCGACGCTATCCGGAGGACTTCTTCGTCCAAAGGGTGGCCTGCTACCTGGACACGCGGGTCGCCCCCAAGTTGCCGGCGACCCGGGAGAAGTGCGAGGCCGTCGCCGGGAAGTTCCCCTCCGAGCCCGCCCCCTTGTTCTTCCTTGCGTCCCTGGCCCTCCAACAGGGGCAGCACCTGGAGGCGCAAGGGCAGCTCGTGCGGGCACGGCAACGGATGGAAGCGAACCCTGGAACACCGCCGGAAGTCTGGGGAGACCTCGCGGCCTTCTTCAAGGAGACCTCCTCGGTCACGTGGGCGGAGCAGGCCACCCAGAAGGCGGGCAATGACTCTCGGGCCGAGCCTCTGCGGACCTGGGCCCGGCAGGCTCGACGCTGGAAGGCGCTGTCAGTGGATGTCTCCGTGAGCGGTGTCGCGGTGGAGCGGGAGGGAGAGTTCATCCGCGCGGCGAAGGACGTCGAGGATTCCCTCGACAAGGGGCCGGCGACGAAGGTGCAGGCACGACTCACCTGGCTGAGGCGGGAGTTCCCGCGCGCGGCGGTGCTGCACGTGTTGGACTGCGAAGGCCACCTGCGCGCTGGCAGGACGGGGCCTGCGAAAGCGGCGTGTCGGCAGGCCGTGGCCGCGTACGAGGAGGCGGTGCAGGCGCACTTCATCCTGGGATGGTTGGCCTCCGAGTCGGGTCCCCGAGAGGAGGCGCGTACCCACCTGGAGCGTGTCGTGGCGCTGGAGCCCTTGCACAAGCAAGCGTGGCAACTCCTGGCGGAGCAGTACCGCGCCGTGGGGATGGCGGAGGCGCTGAAGACGCTCCAGGGGCGCTATCGTGAGCAGTTCGCCCAGGAACTGCGCTGAGGCGCGGCGCCGTCCTCACCCATGCGCTGGCGCTCCTCGCGCCGCCACCCGCCATGGGCTCTGTGCCGGGTGCGCATTCCCGCCTGGCTTGGAGGGGAGGGCGGGCGCGGGGCAGGGACCCGCGCTCACAGGGCCCGGAGGGCCCACTCGTGCGCCGCTTCGATGAAGAGGCGCAGCGGGGTGGAGCGCCGCGAGCGGCTGCTCAGCTCCGGGCGGCCGGCGGCGGCATGGGGGGCGCGGTGCGCTGCCACGCCTCCAACTGCTGCACGCGCCCCAGCCAGGCCCGGAGGTTCGCGTAGCCTTCGAGGGGCAGTCGCGCCGGGCCCGCGAGGGCGAACGACGCGGCGAGCGAGAGGTCCGCGAGCGTCAGACGCTCCTGAGTCACCCATGTCCTGCCCGCCAGGTGCGAGTCCAGCACGGGCGCGGTCTGGGCGAAGAGGGCCTCTCCGCGCGCGACCTCTGCGGGGTCCGGCGGCCCGCGGCCGGTGCGCTGCTTCACGAAGTTCTCCAGGACGAGCACGGTGTTCGCCGGGGCCATGTGGGCCGAGCACCAGAACAGCCAGCGGTTCACGTCGGCGCGGCCCTGCGCGTCCGTCGGGAGCAGGGTCTGCCCCGGGGACTTCTCGGCGAGGTAGACCATGATGGCGCGCGACTCCCAGAGCACGAAGCCGCCGTCGTCCAGGACGGGGACACGCCCGTTGGGGTTGATGCCCAGGTACGACGCCTCGCGCTGCTTGCCCGTGGTGAGGTCCACCACGATGCGCTCGAGGGGAATGTCGAGGTGGGCGGCCACGAGCAGCACGCGGCGCGAGTTTCCGGACAGGGGGTGGAAGTAGAGCTTCAAGACGAACCTCTGGGATGGCACGGGTGGAGGGGGAGGACCTATCCACCCGGAGTGACAAGGGTCTGTCAGGTATCCCTGGCAGGAACCGCTCCCGTCCCGAACTACAGCTCCTCGTCCTTGCAGAGGTCGTCCTGGAGCTCGCTCAGCGCCTTCCGGGCGCGCATGGGCTGGCAGGTGTTCGCCAGGAAGTACGATGAAGCGCCCACGGTCGCCGCCTTGAGCTTCGGGCCCAGCGCGGACCAGCAGCCCTCGAAGGCCACCTTCGTCGCCTGGACCGCGCGAGGGTCCTCCTTGGGAAGGCCGAGCGCCGCGATGACCGTCTCGGCGAGCGCCGCGTCCTTGCAGGCGCTGACGTCCTTGCCGCCTCCCACCGCCAACGCGAAGAGCGGCATCGCCACGTAGGCGAAGTGCCCCTGCTTCACGAGGTGCGCGGCCTGGAGCGCCGCTTCGGGCCCCATGTCCGGCGTGAGCTCCAGGAAGGTGTCGATGCAACCGCGCCGGTCGCGTTCGAGGCATCGCTGGAGGTCCTTGCTCGCGCCCTGATCGCGGGCGGTGGCGAAGCGCGGTGCCTTGGGGAGGAAGGCATACCGCCGGCCCAGCGCGCGCGCCCGCTGTGTGGCGGCGAACGGCTCCTTGTCGCTGGGGGCGAGGGTCTCCACGTCGGCCGCCGCCGCGTCGGTGACCAGGGCCCGCCACGCGTCGGTGCGCTTGGGAGCGGGGAGGTCCTCCGCGCGCTCCAGCAGCTCCGCCCAGGCCTTCTGCGAGGCCAGGGTCTGGAGGTCCTCCAGCGTCACCGGCTCCCGGGCCACCGCGTCCGCCGCGAAGAGACAGGCGGCCACCACGAGTCGACGGATCATCGGGAGAGGTTCCTGTCCAGGACCGCGGGCCCTTCGGCCGCGCCCTTCGGGGTGGTGGTGAAGGTGAGCGTGTCTTTGCCGCGCTCCAGCCCGAGCGTCGGACCGAAGCGGCAGACCAGCGACGTGACGGTCTTCACCGAGGCGCAGTGGGCCTGGGCGCGGCTCGCGAGCGGCGCACAGGCGGCCCACACGTCCAACTCCGCCATCACCTCGTCGCTGAAGCTCTTCCATTCGAAGGTGAAGGTGGAGGAAGTGCCGCAGGCCTTGTTCAACGCGGCGACGGCTTCACCCGCGCGGGCCGTGTATTTCTTCTCCAGGTGGGGCCAGGCCTTCTTCTGGAAGGCGGCGATCCGCCCCGACTCCAGTTGCTGCTGGTGCGCGGTGAGCACCTCCGCGGTGGAGGCCTCGTCCGTCGCGTCCTGGTTGAACTTGACGGGGAACGCCTGCACTCCGGGCAGGACTGCCTCATAGCGCCCGTCGCGCTGGAGGAGGATGACGTAGTCGCCTCCCCGGTGGCGGGTCACATAGTCGGCGCCGCGTGAGTGTTTCTTCAGGGTGGCGCGCAGCGCGATGCCGTCCTCTTCGGAGTCGGTGCCGCGCACGCGGATCAAGACTTCGGATGCCGTGCGCGGCTCCAACGTGACGACCTCCACGCTCTGGCCGTCGGTGCCCCGGTAGACCTTGCCCGCCACCGCTTCCAGGGAGTGCGCCGCCGTCGTCGCGAGGATCGCCGCCAGCATGAGCGCGGGAGCAAGGGTCCGGGGCATGCTCAGTTGAACGCCTTCTCGAGCGTGGCCTTGGTGTTGTCGCCGAGGTTCGCGTGGCCCTTGGAGGACATGTGGTACGTGAACACGCCCTTGTCGAGCGACATGTTGCGCAGCGTCGCGTCGTTGGAGCCGTCCTTCTTCTCCACGGGCTTCACGCCGCCGAACAGGCACGCAACGCCGGTCACCTTCTTGGCGATGACCTTCTTGTACGCGGGGCGGTTTTCACACATGGCCCCGATCTCCTGGATGACCGCCTCACAGTACGAGCTGAAGCTCGTGCCCGACCAATCGTCGGTCTTGAAGTTCTGGAAGTCGGTCTTCACCTCGAGCTTGGTGCCGCACTTGTCGTTGGTCGCCTTCAGGGCGTCCTCGATCGTCTCCTCCAGTTTGGCCTTGGCTTCTTCCTGGGCGGGCTTGAGGTCTTCTTCGGCGAAGGCGGACGTCGACAGCAGGGTCACGACCGCGAACACATGCTTCAGGGACATGGAGGACTTTCTCGTGGGGTGGACGGCAATCCAGGAGTCTCCCGGTGAGCAGGTCTTGAAGCAAGCAGCAGGGACGTGCCTTCCTGCGTCAATCCAGCCTTTGAAATCACCCTGGAGGTGGGGCGGTTCAGCCAGCTCAATGGCTACCCGGCGACCCTGTTCCACGAAGCGCGCTGCCCCTGTGGGGCACCCGCCTTCACCCTGGAGCAGGACGACGACGAGGGCGTCGCGAGGAGGACCTGCAAGGGCTGTGGCGCGGTCCAGTGGGTAGGGGACAGCGCCGAGTACGCCGACACCGCGGACCTCCAACGCAGCGAGTGCCTCTGTGGCGCGGTGGCTTTCCAGGTCGTGTCGGGCGTGGCGCTGTACGAAGGGACGGATGTCCGCTGGCTCTATATCGCGTGCTTCTGTACCGCCTGCGGGCTCATCGGGGTGTACTCCGATTGGAAGTGCGAAGGCGGTGACGCGGACGCTTTCCTCGCCAGGACCTGAAGTTCGCGCCAGGTCTGAGGGTGGGTGGGCGCGCCGGGCCCGTGAGGGCGAACGACGCGGCGAGCGAGAGGTCCGCGAGCGTCAGGCGCTCCTGCGTGACCCACGTCCTGCCGGCCAGGTGCGAGTCCAGCACGGGAGCGGTCTGCGCGAAGAGGGCCTCGCTGCGCGCGACCTCGGCGGGGTCCGGCGGCCCGCGGCCGGTGCGCTGCTTCACGAAGTTCTACAACTGCATTGCCTACGGCTACGTTCGCCGGGCCGGGCTCTGCGAGTCCGAACGTGCTGGGATGGATCTTGGGGGGTGTAAGCGTCAGGCCGGAAACAGTTCTGACGTAGGGCGTCTGTCATTGTCTCCCGGTACGCGCTTCTGCTGCGAGGCGTGCCTGTCCTTCGCGCAGGCACATTCCCACACCCAGGAGTGCCGATGAACGCGCTGAAGAAGTCCCTTCTCGCCGTCGCCGCTGTCCTCGCCGTGGCCCCCGCGTCCGCCTTTGCGCTTCCGCTGCAGTGCTGGGATACCTGCGAGGGTGTTTGCGACGACCCCTGTTTCCTGGGGATCCGCCTCACCACCTGTGGCGCGGCGGGCTATTGCTTCCAGCCCGCGCAGCCTTCGCAGGAGAACGCTTCGGTCTCCTCCGAGCAGAGCCATCGCTCCGACGACACCGCGCCGGTCTGCGACGCCGACCATCCGGGCACGGAGCAGGCTGAGAGCTGAGCGGTCTTGAACTTCCACGAGGCCCGGCATCGCGTCCGGGCCTCGTGGTTTCAATGCGTTGCGCGGCGGTCCCCCTCCCATGTCCGGGTTCCGCGCCAGCGCCTCGGTCACCCACCGCCGCGCCTCCTCCTCGCGTCCTGCCCGGACGGGGAGCACGGCGGTCCATCGGGTGTGGACCGGAGCGACCTGCCAGACGCGGACGGTATGCATCAGCGAGGACCCGAGCCCCTCCGCGTGCGCCGAGGTCGCCTTGCGGCCGGGCTGATTTCGCCTCATCGAATGCCCAACATAGAGCAGCCGGAAATGTGCGTCGAGCGAGCCCGGGTTTCGTCGGACGACACGAACCGCGTTCAATCCCTCTCCTGACGCCGCCCCGGATGTCCCCCGGGGCGGCGTGCGGGGACTACGGGGTATAGACGACGGTGAGCGTGGCGTTCGCACCGTCCTTCACGAAGAGGTAGGCCGTCGCCGCGGGATTCTGGGCGAAGCGCAGGCGCAGCTGCGTCCGGCCCCGCGTGTTGACTGCGGACGTCCCCGCCCCCGCGAAGTCCGTGGAGCGGATGGTGCCCGAGGTGAACTTCGCGACGCCCGCCACGGCGCTCGCGGTCGCGGAGGCGCCCCAGTCGCCCGTCTCCGTCGCGGCCGCGTTGAAGGTGCCCGTGGCCACGTCGATGACGAGCGTGTTGCCCGCGGGGCTGGCCCAGGGGTCTCCGGAGCCGGACGAATAGGAGAGAGTCAGGAACGCCTGGGTGATGCTGGCGGTGTCCGGCAGGCTGGACGTGTCGAATGACAGCAGGGAGCGGTTGTGCTTGCCGTCCACCCCTCGTCCGAGCGCCAGGCCCGTGAGCGTCCCGAGCTCCGCCGCGCTCCCGTCGGCGTTCGCCTTCACGTAGCCATCCTCCGCCGCGATGCTGGTGAAGCTGACCGTCGTCGGCGTCGTCCCGCTGTTGCTCACTGTGACGGACGTGTCCGCGTCCAGCGCGGAGTTCCCCGCCGCATCGAACGCCCGGGCCCCCAGCACATGCGAGCCGTTGGCGACCGTCGTGGTGTTCCAGCTGAACGCATGGGGCGCCGTGCTGGCCGTGCCCACGAGGTTCCCATCCACGTAGAAGTCCACCCGCGTGACGCCGACATTGTCGGAAGCGCTCGCGGTCACCGTCACGGTGCCACTCACCGTGGCGCCGGAGACGGGCGCCGTCACGTTCACCGTGGGCGCAGTGGTGTCATCCGGCGGAGTGCTGGCTTCCGTGAGCCCGAAGAAGAGCGCCTGGTAATAGACACCACAGAGGTTCACGTCGGACTGGTACGCGCCCGTCGCGCCACAGGCGGTGCTGCTCCCAGGAAAGCTGTACTGCGGATCCACCGGGACGGCGTGACCCATGCCGGTGAGCTCATAGGTCTCCACCAGCGCCGTGCCCGCGCTGTCCCGGTACACCTTGTGAGGGAAGCCCCCCACGGTGTCCGTCGTGTCCGGCGTCTGGTCGATGCCGTGCACCTGGGTCCACTGCTTCATGGACTCGGTGAGGTTGGCGGGCCTCACCGTGAAGTCATTCGTGCCATGCCAGATGGAGACGCGCGGCCGGGGACCCGTGTAGCCCGGGTATGCGTTGCGCACGAGGTCCGCCCACGCCGCGGGCGTCTTGCTGACGCCGGGGCTCATGCAGCTGAAGCCCTCGGTCATGGAGTTGGCGCACCGGTACGGACCGCCCGAGTTGATGGCGCCCGCCGCGAAGACGTCCGGGTAGGTGGCCAACATGGCGGGAACCATGAAGCCTCCCGCGGAGAAGCCCGTGACGAACACCCGCGCCGGGTCGATGGAGTAGGCGGCCTTCATGGCGTCCACCATCTGCTTGATGGACAGCGCCTCACCCGCGCCGCGCGCGATGTCCCCCGGCTCGAACCAGTTGAAGCAGCTGGTGGGGTTGTTGCTGCTCGGCTGCTGCGCGTAGACGACGTAGAACTTGTAGACGTTCGACGCCGCGGTCCACCCACCGGGCTCCACGCCCGCGGCGTTCTGCGTGCACCCGTGCAACACCACCACCAGCGGTGCATTGGCCGGCATGCCCGCGGGCACCTGCCTGAACATCTGGAGGTTGCCCGGGTTGGACCCGAAGCCCGTCACCTGCGTCAGCCCCTGCTCCACCTGCTCCACCTGGGGGACGCCGGTGTCCGGCGCTTCGGCTCCCAGCGGGCCGCAGCCGGCGGTCGCCGCGATGGCCAACGCCGCGACGCGAAACCAGGGGACGTGCGTGAACCACCCAAGACGACGAATGCCTCGACCGTGCATGGTGCCTCCCTGGCCGCCACGGGGGAGGAGGGTGGGCGGCCGAGCTCTTCTAGGGTTCAGGTGCCCCGGCCACCGGCAAGCTCTTGAGGAACGCCTCCAGCGCCGCGTTGAACGGCACCGGGCAGTCGAGCTGCACCGTGTGGCCACACCCTTCCAGTCCCACCAGCTTCGAGCCCGGGATGCGCGCGTGGCCGTATTCGAAGATGTCCCGCGGGAAGCCACCGTGCAGGAACGGGTTGGGAATCAGGCGGT
This sequence comes from Corallococcus sp. AB018, assembly GCF_003986945.1. Taxonomy (NCBI): domain Bacteria; kingdom Pseudomonadati; phylum Myxococcota; class Myxococcia; order Myxococcales; family Myxococcaceae; genus Corallococcus; species Corallococcus sp. AB018. The sequence goes on from NZ_RAWR01000184.1 coordinate 13,907, forward strand.
CCGCTTCCCCGAAGATGATGATGCTGGGGGCGGTGATGCGATGGAGGTTGTCGCGCACGAAGTCGTCGTTGGCGAGCCCCCGCACCGAGCGCACGTTGGCATAGGCATACGCGTCGAACTCGGGCGACTTCGCCAGCCGCACGCGCTCCTCGATGAGCCACTCCAGCTCCGGCCGCCAGTTCTGGAAGTTGGCCTGCCGCACGCTGCCCCGGATGCCGTACTCGGGTGCGGACTTGATGAACTCCGTGCTCATCACCCGCGCGAACCAGTCCTTCTCCTTCTGGGAGAACTTCTCGAAGCCCGCGGGCGACACCAGCACTACCCCCGACGGCTCGTCCGGGTAGCGGATGGCGTACGACAGCGCCGTCTGCCCTCCCATGGAGTGGCCCACCAGGATGGGATGCTCGACGCCCAGGCTCCGCGTCAGCTCACGCACCGCGTCCGCCATGGCCTCCATGGTGTACGGAAAGGAGCCGGGCTTGTCGGACTTGCCATACCCGGGCAGGTCCACTGCGACGACGTGGTAGCCCGCACGCTGGAGCGCGTCGAGCTGCGCGCTCCAGAACTTCAGGTAGCTGCCCAGGCCATGGATGAGCACCACGGTGCGCGCGCCGGGCGCGGCGGGCAGCTCCACGTAGGCCATCTGCGGCACGCGCGCCATGCCGTAGGTGGCCGCCGTCTCCGGCAGGGCCACCCGCTTCAGCGGCCAGGGCTCCTTCGCCCCGGGCGACGCGTAGTCCAGGTCCTGGAACGCCAGCGGCGGCGCGCTGGCGTACGAGCGCACGCAGCCGGTGGAGGAACCCAGCCCCGCCACGAGCAGCAGGGCCTTGAGGGCGCGGAAGGGGCTCATGGTCAGAACGCGTACCAGGTGAAGGTGGTGAAGGCGGCGAAGGGGTTGTTCTTCACCGTCGTGGAGCCGTCATAGAAGGCGCCGCGGAACAGGTAGCCGGCGTGCAAGCCCACCGTCATGAGGTAGCGGATGGTGTAACGCACCTCCGCGTTCACCTCGGCGCCAATGAACCGCCCCCGCCGCACGGCCGGGTCCCAGCGCGGCGGGCTCGCCCCCGAGTTGGCCAGACCCGTGGCCAGCTTGAGGTTGAGCGTGTTGGGGATGATGTCCCACGCCGCGCTCGCGATGCCGGTGCGCAGGCCGTAGCCCTGGTTGGAGATGTCCGTCACCGCGCCCGTGTAGTTGTTCACGGTGCTGGTGAAGGGGAACAGCAGCAGCATCTTGTGGTTGAACCACACCGAGCCGGGCAGGCCGTACTGGTTGAGCGTGAAGGCGCCCGTGTAGCGGTCGTCATCCAGGTTGCTGTCGCCGGTGGTGAACATGCCCTCCAGCGTGACCAGGTCTGCCGGGCCGCGGCCCCACTGGTAGAGCACCTCCAGGTTCGCGGACAGGCCGGAGATGTCCACCTTCTTGTTGAACGTGGTGTCCGCGCGGTCGCTCGTGTAGCTGCCACCGTTGTACATGACGAAGCCGGAAGCGGCGAGGCGCCCCGCGCGGAAGTCGATGTTGTGGTGGAAGTTCGCGCCCAGCCAGAAGACGTTGCCCGTGGGCCGCTCGATGTTGAAGCGCGGAGTGCCGACGAACGGGTAGAGGCCCGTGGACGAAGGCCCGCTCTTCACGATGCCTTCGAAGGCATACGCGTCCCCCTTCGTGTCATCGCGCAGGTACCAGGCGGACAGGCCGATGTTCGTCCCGGGCTGCACGGGGTAGGCGTAGTCCGCGGTGAGCAGGTAGACGAACTTCAGGCGCGGGTCGTCCCGCGTCGCCTTGTCCGCCTGGGCGCTGCCCAGAGGCAGGAGGCTCAGTTTGGAAAGCCCCTTGTAGTTGCTGTAGAGCGACAGGCCCGTGGCGTCGCTGCCAATGAACGCCAGCTTGTAACCCGTGCGGACGATGTCGTTGAGCGGCGAGCGCGTCGGGTCGAAGATGGAGTCGTAGACCGGCTGCGTGCCGATGAGCAGCGTGAGCCGGGCCGGGTTGCGCGTGGGATAGACGGCGACGTTGACGTTCTTCGTCTGGATGTTGACCTGGTCCGCGTTGAAGCCGCCGCCCTCGTTCTGCTGCGAGGCATTGGCGGCGCGGCCCCAGAGGTAGTCCACCTCGAACTGGGCGCGGAAGGACGCCAGCCCGTCCGCGAAGGACGGGCTGTACTCCAGCACGGGGATCCAGCGCTGCTCCACGTAGAACGCTGAACGCCCCGGCTCCACGCGGACGGAGCTGCCGGACAGCGAGCCGATGGGCCCCAGCGACACGCCCTTGAGGCCCGCCGGGTCGCCCACGCTGTTGGTCACCGACAGCCGGGTGAAGAAGTAGTTGATGAGGATGAACTCGCGAGGCTTCGCGTCCTCCTCGCGGTCCTTCTCATCCAACCAGTCGCCGTAATAGAGGCCCGGCACCGTGGGGCTCTGCCCCGCCGCCGGCAGCGCCAGTCCCAGCACGAGCGCCACGGCGCCCAGGCGCGCTGCGCCCAACCACCCTCCCGACATATAGACACCTCACCCTGATGGATTGCCGTGAGGGCGGTTCGCGCCCACCGTCCGCCGTGCGACTAGCCGCTGATGGTGTAGACCTGCACCGCGTTGCCGGTGAAGGCCTGCCCGGAGACGCTGACCGTCTTGGCGCCCACCGCGCCGTCGGCGCAGCGCCAACCCGTGGCCTTCGCCTCGAAGTAGAGCTCCATGGAGATCTTCTTCAGGTCCGACGAGATGCTCACGCGGCCTTCCTGCTTGAAGCTGCCGTAGTCCACCAGGATCTCGAAGCAGCTGCCGCCCGCGGTGATGTTGGAGAGCGTGACCGCCTTGGAGTCGAACACCAGCGCGTTCTGCGCGGTGGCGTGATCACACGTGCTGCCGGCCTGGCCGACGCCAGCGGAGTTGAGGATGGTGCCGGGGGTGCTGGTGACGTGGAAGTTGTTGCCGCCCACGCCAATGGAGACCTTCTGGAAGCACTGGCTGGCCGAACCCCAGTTGATGTCCTCGTCCAGCGACAGCGGGTGGCTGGGGATGTTGTCCCCCTCCATCACCAGCGTCTTGCCCTCCAGGAAGGCCAGGATGTTCGACTGGCTGTCCAGCTTGGGCGCGCTGTCCACGGGATCCTGCGTCGCCTCTTCCCCACAACCCGTGAGGCTCAACGCGCACAGCAGCATCGCGGACGAAAGCGTCTTCTTCATGGGGGGTGACTCCTCGTTCGGGCGCACGGGGGGAGATGAAGCCCGATTCATGTTTCAGCTACGGGTAGCACCCGCCTGACGGCCTTGTCAAAAGACAGACGATGGCCTGATGCGTCAGGACGCCTCATCGGCGAAGAGGCGCAGCGGGGTGGAGCGCCGCGAGCGGGTGCTCAGCTCCATCTGCTCCGTGAGCGCTTCCTTGAAGAGGAGCACCAGGGCGACCCAGAGGCTGACGTGAAGCTGGTATTCGTAGCCGGCATAGCCTTGGGCCCCGCCCGTCTTCGAAGGGAGTTCCGGCGGATTGGGGGCGCGCCTGGGCCTGGGCGAGGATGTCATGACGGTGCTGCATCTTGGTCGTTCACCTACTTGGGAGCCCCAACAGCAGCCCCGTGGCCCATCCCAGCCACGGGCGCTTCGTCATCATCCGCATGAGTCCGTCGTAGCGGTCCCACTTCATGTCCGTCATCCAGGGGGACTGGCCATCGAAGAAGAGGGCCTGGCCCCGGAAGAAGCCAGGGCGCGGACTGACGATCACGAGCGCGGTTCGTGCCCTCAATCCCCGGCTGCGGGAACAGAAGCGTTGGACCGACCCTATCCACTTGGACCTGGAGGGGGCGGGCGCCTGTCAGGTCCTTGGCGTGGGCCGAGCCGTCGGTTCTACTCGGGCAATGCCGATGCTGCTCGCATTGAATACGGGCCTGGTCGAACTGACGTCCGAGGTCGCGCTGAGGTGGTCCCGCGACACGGGCAGCCAGTTGCCGGACTTCGTCGACGAGGATGGCCTGGATCTCTTCCTGGCCACGCAGGACCGGATCTACCGGCAGGACGAGTTCGCGCAGTTCCTGTTGGACCTCGTGCGGTTCCTCCAGGTCCGCATGAGCATCAAGGTCGCGCTGAAGAACCTGGACGCCTACGAGGCGCGCCTGGGTGAGCAGAAGGTGTCGCCCGAACTGGTGCGCAAGATGCTGGGCGTGAAGGCCTTCCCGAAGACCAAGGAGGCCCAGGCGCTCCATGACGACGTCGCCCAGGTGGTCGACTCGATGCTGGACGAGGAGTGGGACTACATCGAGGAGTGCCGCGCCTCGCTGTACGAGCAGCTCGACTGGCACACCTCAAGGGGGGACAAGAGTGGCAGGGTCTCCTCCGGTCGCCTCCAGAAGGCGCTCAAGTCGGTGACCGCCGAAGACTTGAAGAAGGACCAGGGGAAGAGCCGGGCCAAGTTCCAGTACTACGAACCCGTGCGGCTCCGGCTGATGAGCCTCGGCTTCGTCGTCTCCCCGGCCGGCACCCCGCTTGGCGCGGTGTTCCCCGCGAGCGACTGGGTCCGCGACCTCCCGCTGGAGTCGCAGTTCTGGGAAAAGGTGAAGGAGCGGACCGACGCGCTGGTCCAGGACTACCACCTGCTCGGCAACGATTCGAGCGCGCTCACCCGCCTGCTCAAGCCGCCGGTGGATCACCCCCTCAGCGAGGAGTTCAAGAAGAACTGGAGGACGGTCTGCACGGCCTTCGTGTCCACCGTGGGGTGTCTGTGCGTGTCGTGGACGCGGCACCAGGAAGGGGGCAAGACGGTGTACGTGCCCGTCCTCGGGCTCTCCGGCGTCGTCCAGGAAGAGCCGGATGAGAAGTACTTCGGCAAGTACTGCCGGCACCTCGCGCTCCCCACCTGGAAGACGGACCAGGAGGTCCCCAAGAAGGATCCCGACAAGTACAAGTCCCCCGAGGAGATCGAGAAGCTCCGCAAGGAGCTGAAGGAAGAGTCCAGCGACTTCCTGAAGAAGCGTTGGAAGGGGAAGAACAAGATCGTGCTCGACGAGGACCAGCAGTCCCAACTGGACACCCACGAGCGGCGTCAGGCCGAGCTGGAGTTGCTGGACTTCTACGCCCGGCGGCGCCAGGCGGAAGCCCACGAGGAGGAGGAGTTCAAGAAGGGGCTCTGGACCAACTACGACGTGATGATCGGCCGCACGAACACCGCGGCGCTCGAGTATCGCGCCCGGGACCTGCTCCAGTTGCGCAGGCCCGCGCGGCAGGCCCTGCTCAGCTACGTGTCGTTCCGGCAGAACAAGACCCACGACAAGCTGCGGATCGAAGCGCACCCGGTCTCTGGCCTCCAGGGGCGCGCGCTCGGCGTCGACCTGTGGATCTGCGGCTGGCATTCGCTCAACTGCGCCGAGCCCGCGGCGCTCATGACCGCTTCGTCCTACTTCTGTGACGGCGCCGACGTGCTGGTGTGCTTTCCCTACGAGGGGTTCCAGGACACCGGCAAGCAACGCAACCGGCCGAAGGAGACCTGTCCCTGGTGCGCCGCCGTGGAGCTGGGTTTCCGCAGCCTGAGCCGCAACACAGGCCAGGTGGACAAGAGCGTGGAGACGGGAGACTGGGTGACGGAGTTCACCCGCGCCACCCAGAACGAGCCGTCGAAGGTGTTGTCACCCAAGCAGGAGTTCGATGCCTTCGACGACTCCAATCCCATCACGGTGTCGACGCGAAAGACGCTCTCCGGAAACAACGGGCTGGCCCTGGTGAAGAACAACAACCTCGACGATCGCGCCTACAGCGAAGTCGTGGAGACCAAGATTGGCCGCATCCGCTCGATGTATCACCTGCTCGGCCTGCTCGACCCCGAGGTGATCGCGCTGGACCGTCCGCTCTTCGGGCAGCAGAAGCTCCTGGGGTCCGGCGCCTTGACGGGTTCCGGCAGGGGTCGGGGCTCACGTCAGCGACCTCTCGTGGGCCTCGACAAGGGTGGCACGAAGAACAACCTGCTGAAGGAGATGGAGCATTGGTCCAAGCAGGCTGAAAGCCGGATCCGCTCCGAGGCCGAGCTCCGGCTGCAGCGGGCGACAGCGCTCTTCGACATGTACGTGCAGCAGAACTTCGTCATCACCGACAACCCGGGCGGCGGCGACTGCCTGTACTACGCGTTCTCGGATGGGGTGAAGCGCCGCACTCCGCAATCCGTCGCGCAGCTCCCCGAGGGCGACCGGCTGGAGGAGGCGATGCTGTATCGCGAGAGCGCCGCCGCGATGACCGCGAACCTCATCCGCCGTGGCGTGGGAATCTCCCCGGTGATGTTCCGGGACATGCGGCCGTCCCAGGATGTCCTGCGCCGGCTCGACAACGCGAGCACGGCCCTGGATCGGATCCGGCTCGACGCCTGGGCGAGCGTCCGGCTGCGACGCGGGCTGCGGGTCGACTACGCGTTCCGGGACACCGATCCCCGCTACGCGGAGCATGTCGCCCTCGCGGAGACCTTCGTCATGGAAGCCGTCCGCCGGAACGTCGAGCTGAGCGAATCGCTCCGCGTGATCGCCGATGCCTATGAGTCGGGCCAGCGCCGCCGCCGGCAGTGGGCCGGGGACCTCGACTTCCGCGGCCTCGTGCTCTCCGCCCGGGTGAACCTGCGGATCCACTACGTCGATACCTCGGAGCGGGGCATCCGCGACCATCACGGTCACCGGGTCGACACGTATGACTTCAGGGAACTCTCGGCACAGTACTTCGGCTCGAACGTACCGGGAGCGGCCATCACCATCGACATCCTCCACGTCGGTGACAACCACTACGTGGCCGGGCGCCGCGCGTAGTGCCGCGTGCGGGGCGGCCGGCCCTGCGTCGCGACTCGACGCAGCCGAGTCCCCACGGAACGCGGCACCCCAGGTGTGCCCGGCGACATCAAGATGTCCTGGCTCGCGGAGCTGCCCACGGCGCTGGGACACTCGAGGAAGGCTCAGCGGACTCCGACGAAGTCGATGCCCGCCGAGGAAATCTGGTCGTTCCAGGGGCCTCCCGCGACGGAGTTGATGTCGCCCACGCTCTGGGTGGTGCTGAGGCACCTGCCCGTCCGCGAGGGGTGTTCGCAGAGGGTCGCGCGATAGGGGCCGAGGATCCTGACGGAGGACAGGATGTCATCGAAGCCCAGGTCGCCCAGGAAGCCGACGCCGGAGGTGAGATGCAGGATGTTGCCTTCGAACTGGCCGTGCTCGTAGAGGTACACCCCATCCGCGGCCGAGTAGGCCTGGATGGCATACGTGTAATCCCCCTGCGTGGCCTTGTAGCCCGTCCCATAGTCAGAGTACGCCCAGTTGCTGAGTCCCCCGGGTGCCTTCTTCACCACCACGCTCCAGAGCTGGAAGGGGAAGCGTGAGCTCACCCGACCATGCAGTTGGAGGGCGCGGTCGCTCGTGCCACCCGAGAGAGCCCCGAGCTGTGAGTTCACGAAGCTGCCCAGGAATCCGTTGCTCACCGCGCTCGTCACCGTCCGAGAGGTGAAGGCGAGGTGCGTGTAGTCATCCATGGTGTCGGATTGGACGTAGCTTCCATCCGTGTGCATCCAACCCGCCCAGCTTCCCTTCAACGCCAGGGCATGCCAGATGCGCCCCGGGGCGGCATTCTGGAGAAACGCATGGAGGCCATACCAGCGGGCCTGTGCGTCGCCGCCCAGGGTGTAGGAGATGTTCCGGAAGGCGGTGCCGAAATCGCCAGGCAGGAGGCCGGCGGAGGGGAGCAGCCGGTAGTTGAGGGCCAGGATGGCGTCAATCAGCCCCGCTCCCGGGAAGTCCATCATCACGACGCCCGCGCGCTGGACGTTGCCGCCCACCAGGTGGTCGATGGCGTAGTCATTGACGCCTCGGATGGCCATCCCATCACCTCCGGCCACCACGTTGGGGAAGGCCGCCACGGAGGAGCCACTGAGGAAGTTCACATACAGCGTGGGAGGGGCCCCCGCGTTCGTCCGCCCCAGGTGGTCCCGGACCTTGTCCCACTTGTTGTCGATGTCGAAGATCGTGGACACGGTCCAGTCATCCTGGAGGGCCAGCGAACCCCAGTTCACGCCGTAGGCTCCACCGCCGAAGTTGTCCAGGATGACAATCTTGCCACGCACCTCCCCGAGCGTGGGCACATGGGTGCCTCGCCAGACATAGGGGCTGTAGGCGGGCTGGCTGCGATACCACTCGAAGGTCTGTTGGGGTCTGGATCCGATCCTGAGCGAGGGATGAGCTGACAGGCCATCGAGCGGCCGTGAGCCTGCGCATCGGCACGATGGAAGGCGTCTGGTGGGTTACCTCGATGGAGGTGGCAAGATGCCGAAGGTG
>NZ_RAWR01000185.1:0-21852 GCF_003986945.1 Corallococcus sp. AB018
CCTCCGAGGAGGCGGACGCGAAGACCGGCCGCCGCAAGAGCGCCAAGGCGGAGGCCGCCGCCGTCCAGGAGCGCATCGCGCCCAAGAAGCGCACCACCGACGCGGAGGACGCCGACACCGCCGCGTCCGCCCCGGCTCCCCAGGCGCCCCAGGAAGAAGAGGAGGCCCCGCGCTTCCTCAAGCGCGAGCTGCCCCGCCCCCGCGGCCGCTTCACCCGCGTGGAGGCCCAGCGACTGTCGTTCCTTGAACTGACGCGCGCGGAGGGCAAGGAGACGCTGGAGGCCGCCATCGAGGCCACGGAGCACCGCTACTCACTTCTGCGCACGCTGGAGCACCGCTACAACGGCCCGCGCGGTGAGATGACCCAGGTCGACATGGAGAACGTGCTGCGCCAGCACGGCATCATGGAGACGCTGGAGGCCCGCGAGCGCCACAACATCGAGACCGCCTACGCGTCCCAGCGCGGCGCCACCGGCCGGGTGGCCTGGGCGCTCGGCCTGTCCCCCAGCGAGCTGCAGCGGCTCAACCACGCGCTCAGGCTGGAAGAAGTCGTGGAGGCGCTGCGCGAGCGCTTCCGCAACGAGGTGCTGGCCACGAGCCACCTCACCCACCGGCTGGATCTGCTCGGCCGGGACAAGTACCTGGTGGACCTGGGCATCCAGAAGCGCTTCGCCGACGCGCTCCGCAAGGAGCTGGAGCGGCTGGCGAAGGACGCCCTGCCGGACGCCACGGATCTCCACTCGCTGGCCAACGTCGTGGGTCGCAAGCACGGCGCGCCCGCGGAGCTGGTCACCCGCGCCTTCGAGCGCCTGAATCTGACGGAAGGCCTGCGCAAGCAGCTCTCCGCCCAGGCCCAATCCCCTTCGAACTGACTCATCGAGACGAGGTACCCACCCCATGCCCATCTACGAGTACGGCTGCTCGGCCTGTGGAAAGACCATCGACGTCCTGCAGAAGATGTCCGACCCGACGCCCCCTGCCTGCACCGCGTGCGGCGCCGAGGGCACGCTGAGCAAGCAGCTCAGCCGCTCCAGCTTCCACCTCAAGGGTGGCGGCTGGTACTCGGACCTGTACGGCTCCACGAAGAAGGACGGCGGCGGTTCGTCGTCGTCCTCCTCGGCGTCGTCGTCGACCGCGTCTTCTTCGACCTCGTCGTCGTCGAGCACCAGCACGGCGCCCAGCGCTCCCGCGGCCGCGCCGAGCACTCCGTCCGCGTCCGGAGACAAGTCGTAGCGCCCCAGGCTCCATCGTCCCACCGCCCCCGGCTGAAAATTCGCTGGGGGCGCGGGGAGGCCGCACACTTGACGCGTGCCCTTCCCTCCCTCGAAGCGTCCCCCCCGCCACTGCGCGCTGTGCGGCCATCCGGAGCTGACGGATGCTCGGGGGCAGGGGCGGTTCCTCCTGGTCGCGGACCCGCATGGCCGCGGTCCCGTGTGTCCCACGCAGCGCGGCTGCCGCAACGGCAAGCTCGCGGCGACGGACACGCCGGCGCTGACGCAGGCCAGCCGCTAGGCTAAGCAGACACCCGAAGGTGCGCGCCGTCCCATCCCGCGCGCCTCCAGGTGCCATGCCGCGTTCCTTCCGCTCGCTGTCGTCGCTGTTCCTGGTGCCGCTCGTGGCCGCCATGTCCTTTGGCTGCGCGTCCGCCACCCGCATGTCCCCCGAGGACCGGGCCGCGTTGGACCGCGGCCTCAGCGGCCCGGACGCGGAGCAGTACCTGCGCGTCTCCGCCTACCTGACGCCCTTCTTCGGGGACGCGTCCAAGCGGCTGCTCACGCCCTACCCTCCAGAGGACGTGCGGCTGGTGGATGACACCCAGGGCAAGCCCATCAACCCCGGCCCCGTCCAGGCCACCCTCCCCGCCGGCTCGCGCGTGCGGATCACCAAGGTGGAGTTCCCCACCGCGTGGGTCGTCACCGAGCGCGTCCTCTACTCCCCGCGCACCTGGCCGTGGGTGTACGTGACGGTGGAGGGCGCCCCCGCGGGCGAGCAGGTGGTGATGGTGCTGCCGCCGAACCTGGACCGGCAGGACGCGTTCCGCGCGGAGCTGGGGAACACGCTGTCGCCCCACCCGCTGACGCAGCAGCTCAACGGCTTCAGCGCGGCGGTGAAGGAGGCCGTGCGCACCAAGACGCTGGTGCCGGACATGCCCGCGGACGCGGTGCGCATGGCCTGGGGCCCGCCGGAGTCCGTGCGCCGCACGCTGGAGGGCACCGCGAAGAACGAGGAGTGGCGCTACACCGGCGAGCGCCGCAAGGCGTTCCTCAGCGACGGGAGGCTGGTGCGCGCGGAAGAGGCAGGCAAATCCGTCCTGCCCTGAATCGCCTGGCGCCTGTCTAGCGCCGGCCGCCGCGGCGGTGCTGCTTCTTGCCGCCGCCGCCCTTGCGCTGGGCCTGCGCCTCGCCCGGCCGGGTGAGGCGGGGCAGCTCACCGGCCATCACCGGCCAGTAGTCGCCCTTGAACAGCTCCTCCACCAGCTGCGCCTGGGTGAGCACGTCGCGCTTGAAGAAGGTGGCGCCGCGGCCCATCTCGTCCAGGGAGCCGCGCGCGTCGCTGCCGCCCACGCAGGGCACCTTGAGGACGTCCGCGGCCTCCACGGCCAGGTCGTTGGCCGTCTGCTTCACCTTGGCGTTGTAGCCCTCCACGGCGCACAGCACGCCGGACAGTGAGCGCACGTACTCCATGGCGGGGTTGGGCACGTCGCGGTCGAAGGGGCGGGCCGCGATGATGGCCGCGCCCATCGCCTTCACCTTGGGCAGGCACTCGGCGGCGCTCCAGGGCTTCTCCCGGTTGCTGCCCCACATCTGCACGGGCTCCGGCGCCAGCTCCGGCTTCGGGAAGAAGCACAGGTATTGGCCCCGGTCCGTGACGAGCTCCAGGCCCACGAAGACCTTCACCTTGGACCTGGCGCCGATCTCGAAGAGTTCGTCGCAGCCGTCCTGGGTGTTCGTCTCGGTGAACGCCACCGCGTCCAGGCCGAACATGGCCGCACGCTCCAGCACGGCGCGCGGCTCCAGGTCGCACCCCTTGGACAGGTGGGAATGGGCGTGTAGGTCGATGAGCATGGGCGACGCGTGCCTAACAGGCCTCCCCGGGCCTGTCGAGCCCGCGCGCGCAGGCCCTCAGGCGTACGCGTAGGACTGGAAGTTGCCCTGCTTGGCCTGGCTGTTCTTCTCCTCGTAGGTGCGAATGAGGTAGCCCATCAGCATCAGCGAGGACGTGTTCTCCAACACCCGGGACGGATCCTTGGAGATGAGGTTCGCGCTGTAGTTCAGGAAGAACTGCGCCAGCTCCTCGCCCGCTTCCTTCACGATGAGGGCGTTGAGCGCGCTCGGCTCCATGGTGCGGATGGTGTTGATGAAATCGACCGCCAGGTCCTTCTTCGTCTTCATGTCCACGGTCCTGCCCCCTTTTTCCGCCCATGCCCTGGAGCCGGAAATGGCCCCGAGCCCCGCCCCAATTCACGAACCGGGTGCGACCGGGTGAACCTATGCATGCCGGTCCACCTGCAAACCCCCACCCCACCCCGCCCCCCCGCTCCCTCGCGGATCACGTCTTTTGGAGCGCAGCATTTTTGACACCCCAAAACGGCGTGTGCGATAACCCCCGGTCAAGCCTTTTCTCACCACCCACAAGGAGTGGCAGGCGATGTTCACGGGCGTGAAGGTCTTCTCCGCGACGAAGGCCAAGGAGCGGGAAGAGTTGGGTGAGAACGTCACCCGCTGGATCAAGAGCAACGCGGACCTGGAGATCGTGGACCGGGTCGTGTGCCAGTCCTCTGACAACGAGTTCCACTGCTACACGCTGGTGCTCTTCTACAAGCACGCGAAGCCGCCGGCCTGACCGCCGCGCGTCCCCTGGACTCTCCTCCCGGGCCCGTCCTCTTCCAGGCACTCACCTTTGTCGGTGCGTGCGGGGAGGCCGGGCCTTTCCGTTTCCGTATGTTATGGTCCGCGCCGTGGCGCGCTTCGGGGACGACAGCGGGGAGGAGGACCGGCAGCTACGCACGGACGCCCTGCCGGCGATGCGCTCGGCGCGGGTGCGGGTGCGGCTGTTGGTGCTGTCCGGCCCGGACGCGGGCCAGAGCTACCCGCTGGCGCCCGGGCGCTACCGGGTGGGCGCGGACGCCAGCTCGGATGTGATCATCGCGGACCGGGCGGTGTCTCGCAGCCACCTGCTGCTGGACGTGCGCGAGGACAGCATCCAGGCGGTGGACGTGGGCTCGCGCAACGGCTCCTTCTGCGAGGGCATGCGCTTCACCACCCTGGAGGTGCGCCCCGGCGCGGTGCTCACGCTGGGCACCACGGAGCTGAAGCTCGTCCCGGAGGGAGAGAAGGCGCACACCCTGCCCCTCTCCAACCGTGAGCGCTTCGGCAACCTGGTGGGCCAGAGCCGCCGGATGCGCGAGGTCTTCACCCTGCTGGAGCGCGTGGCCCAGGGCGAGTCCGACGTGCTCATCCAGGGCGAGACGGGCACCGGCAAGGAGCTGTGCGCGGAAGGACTGCACCTGCATGGCGGGCGCTCCAAGGGGCCCTTCGTCATCGTGGACCTGGCGGGCGTGGCGCCGCAGCTGTTGGAGTCGGAGCTGTTCGGCCACGTGAAGGGCGCCTTCACCGGCGCGCAGGCGGACCGGGCGGGCGCCTTCGAGCGCGCGCACGGCGGCACCCTCTTCCTGGATGAAGTCGGAGAGCTCCCGCTGGAGGTGCAGCCCCGGCTGTTGCGCGCGCTGGAGCGCCGGCAGGTGAAGCGGGTGGGCGCCAATGACTACCGCTCGGTGAACGTGCGGGTGGTGGCGGCCACGCACCAGGACCTGGAGGGCGCGGTGAAGACGGGCCGCTTCCGCGGAGACCTGTTCCACCGGCTCGCGGTGCTGCGCGCGACGCTGCCGCCCCTGCGCGAGCGGCCGGAGGACATCCCGCTGCTCATCGACACCGTGCTGGAGCGGATGGGCAAGCCGCCCAGTGCCCTGTCGGACCAGACGCGCGCCCTGCTGGCCCAGTACCCGTGGCCGGGCAACGTGCGGGAGCTGCGCAACGTGGTGGACCGGGTGGTGAGCCTGGGTGAGTCCGCGCTGCCGGAGCTGCCGGACGCGCCGGTCGCGCGCCCTGCCCTGTCGCCGGACCTGGATCCGGAGGACACGCTGTCGCTGGCGCTGGAGCTGCCCTTCAAGGAAGCGAAGGAGCGCCTCATCGAAGGCTTCGAGCGCGACTACCTGCGCACGGTGCTCGAGCGGTGCGGCGGCAACGTCTCCAAGGCGTCGCGAGAAGCGGGCATCGACCGCGTCTACCTGCGGAAGCTCCTGCGCAAGCACGGGCTGGTGTCCGGGCCGGACTGACGGCGGTCCCCTGCCCCCACCCGGAGTCACGGTCCCCGTGGCCCGGGTGACACTGGGGCGGGCCTCCCTGCCGGGGGTGGTTGTCGGTGCGGGTTTCCGCCCCATCTTGGGAGCACCAACGCACGAGAGGTGGGTGCCATGCGCCAGGGATGGGGGAGGTGGCTGTTCGTCGGGGGGCTCGTGCTGGGCGTCAGCGCGTGCCAGTCGCGGGACGGGGCTGTCTCGGAGAGTGGCATGGTGCCGCGGCTCGCGGTGTTCCAGGCCGGGGCGGCGGTTCCCACGGAGGAAGGCACCGGCGGGAGCGGAAGCGGAAGCTTGGGCTCGGTGGTGGCGGAGGACGTGCCGGACTTCTACGGCACGGTGACGATTTCGGGCGCGCGGGGCTTCACGGTGCGCGACGACGACGGCGTGGAGCGGCCGTTCGTGGTGGCGCCGTCCACGCGAATCCTGCGCGACGGAAAGCGCGTGGCCCGCACCCAGCTGTCCCCGGGTGTGCTGGTGCACACGACCTACGGCGAGCGGCTGGGGTCATGGGTGGCCACGGACGTGGAGATCTACTCCGGCACGCCGTCGCGGGACATGACTGCGACGGCGGCACCGGTGAAGCGCTGACGGGCGGGCGCTTGCGTCAGTAGACGGCGAGCGCCTGCGGCAGGTGGTAGCTGACGATGGTGAGCACGGGGATCTTCGGGCCCTCGTCCTCGTCGTCGGTGGTCATGCCGGAGGTGACGCGCAGGCCGTCGAAGCGCGCGAGGATGACGTAGTCGCGGCGGGTCTCCAGGAAGGGATCCGGCGCGGCGAGTCGACCCAGGGCTTCGCGGCCGGTCTCCTCGGAGAGGTTGTCGTAGGTGCGCTCGGAGGCGGACTGGGTGGTGCTCTCGCGGGTGAAGATGGAGCCGCCCACGCGGCCCTCGCCGGTGATCGCCGTCCGTCCGCCCAGGTCGCCGGAGGCCTGCGTCACGGTGTCGGTGTGGTAGGCGATGCCGACCTCGCGGCGGGAGGCCACGGACTGGAGGCCCTGCTCCACCAGCCACAGCGTGGGGCGCTCCCCTTCCGAGCGCTGGTCGGCCACTTGCGCGCGCAGGAGGACGTAGCGGCCGCGGTAGGTATCCGGCTGGGCGACGGCGGACGCGAGCGAGAAGATGGGCACCTTGCGCGCGTGGAGCAGGCGCAGCTCACCGTCCACGCTGCCGCCGCGCTGGGCCACGACGCGGGCGATGAGGTTGGCGGCATCCGGACGCACGCGCAGGTCTTCCGCCCACGCACTGCCCAGCACGGCGCCCAGCTGGGTGAAGCCGGGGGCCTCCGAGCACAGCTTCAGGGCCAGCCACGCGTCGTCGCGTGAAGTCGCCTGGAGCTTGCGGGCGGCGGTCTCGCACGAGGCGGGCGTGGAGTAGCGGGCCAGGAACGCGCGGGCGTCATGCGGCGACGTGGGCGGTTGCTCCGCGACGACGGAGCGCTTGGGCGCGGGGGGCGGCGTCCGCGGCGGAGGCGAGTCCGTGAGGGCGCGGTCCTCCAGCGCGACGTGGGAGTGCGAGGCACCGCAGCCGGTGGCGAGCGCACCCAGGAGGGTCAGCAATGGAAGACGGGGCATGGCGCGAGGCTCCTTGAAGTGCGACAGCACGGTGGACGCGCTACAGCGAGGCGGAGTCGGTGTGCTGCGAGTTCGCGCGCGACGGCGACTGGCGCGGAATGGACGCGGACGGGGGCAGCATCATGGAGCAGGCGTCGTGGCAGCGCTCGTCCATGCACGCGAGCGTGGTGGGCCCTGCCTGCTGCCGCGACACGGCCGCGTAGCAGCTCTCGCCGTTGCCGGGGCACTGGCTGCGTGCCGCGCACTCACAGCAGGTGGAGGCCACGGAGGCCATCAACTGAACATCCTGGAGCACGGAGGACAGCGCGCGGTAGCAGGCGCGAGCCGCGGGCGCGAAGCGGCCCTTGGAGTCCACCACCGGCGTATTGCCTTCGATGCCGCAGCGGCCCACGACGTCCGCGTACTTGCGCTCGCAGACAGCGACGAGCTTGGGGTCGGGCGAGCCGTCCCGCGCGTTGCTCACGGCCTCCGAGCAGAGGGCGCGAGATGCGTCCTTCAGCAGCTTGATGTTGGCGGACTCCACGTCCGAGTTCGCGTTCTTGGGAGGCGGCGCATCCGCCTCGAACACGCACTCCTTCCCCGCACGCAGCGTGTCGATGGTGCACGACCACGCGGTCGGAGACGCATCCACGAGCGGGGGCGCCCCCAGCGCTTCGGGAGGCAGGGACGACGGCGCGGGGCCGGACGGCGCGGCGCCGAGGAAGAGCAGGGACAGGAGCATCGCCTTCATATGGGACGCAGCGTAGGACTTTGGCCCGCGCCGCTCAAACCGCTCCGCCGGGTGGGTGTTTGTCCACCATCATGTCCGTGGGTCTCGTCGGACCGGTCTCCTCCAGCATCGGAAGGGCCTTCGTCCGGTGAATGACGATGGGCGGCTCGATGAGCCGGGGCGGTGTCGCCCGCGTGTCCGTCGGGTCCGGAATCCACACCGGATCCTCGGGAGAACGTCCCCGCTTCCACCGTCGCGGCACCCGCCGGAAACCCACCGGGTACACCGTGAGCTGGCCGTCTTCGTCGAAGCGGAGCCGGAGGAAGTTCTTCCAGTCCGGAATCGACAGCGACGAGAACGCCTCATTGGGGTGACAGGAGAACACGTTGAGCGACAGCAGCAGGTACACGCCCACCACCAGCGGCCCCACCAGCGCTCCGCCGCCAAACAGCAACAGCCCGCTGAGGAAGTCCCGCCGCAGGCTCCATTGAAGCTCCGCCGCCAGCGGCGCGGCGACGGCGGACACGCCCCAGGTGAGCAGCAGCGCCACGGTCAGGTGCACCAGTCCATGCGCGATGCCGGCGGTCTTCTTCCAGAGCGGCCCCCGCCGGCCGTCCGCGAACGCGAACGTGCCCAGCACCACGCCTGCCCCCAGCAGCAGCGAGCCCGTGCTCTGCACCCCCGCGTTGATGACCTCCCGGAACGACGGCGCACCCACCGCCCCCTCATTGAGGTTCGCGGCCACGCCCCAGCCCAGCAGCGTGTAGACGACGCCCATGAACACGCCGAACCACGGGTTGATCGCGGTGAACAGCAGGTTGCGCCAGGCGAGCCACTGGGATGCCCGCTGCGGCGGGTAGCTCGCCTTCTGCACGAAGCCGCCTGGACTCTGATCCACCTTGGGCAGGTGCGTGGGATGCAGGAACGCCCCTCCCCCACCCGCGATGATCTTCTGCCGCCCGTCCGCGTTCTCGTGCCGGCGGTAGTGGTGCAGGTCTCCCGCCAGGAAGACGCTCACCTTCTTGCCCAGCACCTTCTGCTCCAGGAAGTCGATGTTGTGGTCCAGGAAGCCACGCCCCGCGTGAGGCATCACCTGCTGCTTCACCCACGCAGGCTCCGCGTTGCAGAGGATGATCCGGTCCGTGCCGCGCATCTGTGCGGCCACCTTCTGGAAGAACTCCACCTGCGGCGCGTCCAGGTCGGACTCCAGCTGCATGTCCGTGCCCAGCAGCCACCAACCGTGCGGCAGCCTCAGCGCGAAGTAGCTGCGCTGCTGCTGCGTGCGCCAGCCATTGGAGCGCCGGCCCTGGCAGAACAGGCGCGTGAAGGACACCAGTCCGTCGTACCAATCATGGTTGCCGGGCACCGCGAACAGGTGCGGCCGGTGTCGCCGCTTGTTCAACGCGTCCTCGTACGGCACCACCGTGCGCGCCTGGTACTCGTCCACGCTCGCGGTCGGATAGACCTCGTCCCCTCCGAACACGAGCACGTCGCCGCCCCGCGTGACGTGCGTCTCGCCGGACTCGCCCGTGAGCGCCAGCTCCGGCGCCATCACCGCGGACGCCACCGCGTAGGTGGAGTCCCAGCCGTCGCCCAGGTCCGCCACGTAGTCCAGCCACAGCTCGTCGCGCGGATGACCGGTGTCGTCCACCGAGTAGTCGAAACAGAGCGGCTGCGGCCGGGATACGGCGTCCAGCAAACGCCGGTCCGCCTGTCGTCCGAACGTCCCAGACAGCAGTGCCTTCATCCCTGACTTCGCGAGCACGGTCGGGTCGAACCACGACACCATCTTCCGGCCCGGAGGCGTCTGTGGCTCGGGCGTGGGCTCGACGCGCTGGCCCGGAAGGCGGCTCACATCGGAGGCGCGGACGGCCATGGCCCCTCCTCCGTCGCCCGCCACGCACGTCCCCGAGTGCCCCTGCGGTGCGAATCAATGAGCGCATCCGCGAACCGGTCCGCGAGCGCGGCGATGGTGAGGCTCGGGTTGGGCCCGACGGGGCCCGGCATCATCGAGCCGTCGGCTACATACAGCCCCGGGTGGCCAAAGGCCTCGCCCGTCGCATCCACCACGCCCTCCTCAGGCCCGCGTCCCATGGGACAGCCGCCCAGCGGGTGCACGGTGATGACCCGGCTCAAGTAGCTGAGTGGGTTCTGCAGCAGCCTCCCCTCCAGCGTCCGAGCGATGTCCGCCATCGACTGGCGCACCTGCTGGAAGTACTCGCGCGAACCGCTCATCCGCCAGTCGATGGCCAGCATCCCGTCGTCCGTCAGCCGCATGTGGCCGGTGGGAAGGTCGCGCCCCATGCCCAGCAGCGGCAACGACGTCGCGGAGCCCAGGCAATCCCCCAGCAGCTCGGCGATCTCCTCGCTCACGTCGGAGTCGTGCGTGCGTCCCGTCCACCCACGAATCAGGCGCCACGCCAGCTTGAGGCCTCGCTCCACCAACGGCGCCTGATACGCGCCCTCGTAGAGCCAGTTGACGAACTCCGGGTAGCCCGCGTCCTCGATGTAGTAGCCCCGGCCCGTGCCGCCCTCCTCCTCGCTCCGGAAGTGCAGCGCGCTGGTGATGACCGGCCCGTGCCCTCCCTCCAGGATGCGAGGCAGTTGCTTGCCGGTGCTCGAATCGTGGCACTGGCGCATGAAGCCCAGCAGGTCTCCGTTGCCGCAGAAGCGCGTGCCCAACCGTCCGCTCAACCCGGGGAAGTTCCGCTGGTTCTTCAGGAGCAGGAACGGAGTGCCGAACGTGCCCGCCGCCAGCACCAGCCGGTCCGCCGTCACGGTGCTGCGCGGCAACATGGACTGCGGGCCTTCGCGAGGCACGTCCTCCGGCGTGTCCGTGTGGTCCAGGTACCGCACCACGTAGCCGCCCCCCTCCGAGGGCCACAGCTCCGTCACCTCCGCGCGCGTGCGCAGCTCCGCCCCCGCGTCCTTCGCCGCGGACAGGTACGTATAATCGAGCGTGTTCTTGCTGCCCGTGTTGCAGCCGATGTCGCACTCGCCGCAGAGGTGACAGGTGGTGCGCGTGCGGCCGTGGAGGTTGGGATGCTCCTCGCGGATGGGCTCGCCCGGAACGGGCACCTCGCCGGGGTTGCCGAACGTCACGGCCAGCGGCGGCAGTTGCCAATCGCCCGCGCGACCCAGGCGCTCGGCCGCGAGCTTCATGGCCAGCGTCTTCGCGGTGGAGTCGTACGGCGGATGCTCCAGCGGATAGCGCTGCACGTGCATCATCCGCTCCACCTCATCGTAGTGCGTCTCCAGATCCGCGCGGGTGACGGGCCAGTTCTCGTAGCCTCCGTCAAGGAGGTCCTCGTGGATGAAGGTCTTCTCGTCCTTGCGCAGCAGCACGTTCGCGTAGATGAGCGACCCGCCTCCCAGCCCCGCGGACACCACGCCGCCCAGCCCCTGGAAGGACCAGAGGTTGAACAGGCCGTGCATGCCCTTGCTCGGGTCCCAGAAGTTGCGGCGCATGTCGTGCGGACTGCGCGCGAAGGAGCCCGGCGGATACGCCTTGCCCCGCTCCAGCACGC
Source organism: Corallococcus sp. AB018 (assembly GCF_003986945.1). Classification (NCBI taxonomy): domain Bacteria; kingdom Pseudomonadati; phylum Myxococcota; class Myxococcia; order Myxococcales; family Myxococcaceae; genus Corallococcus; species Corallococcus sp. AB018. The sequence continues at coordinate 11,166 of NZ_RAWR01000185.1, forward strand.
ACACCCGCAGGCCTGCTTCCGCCAGCCGCCACGCCATCACCGAACCGCCGAAGCCCGAGCCCACGATGACGACGTCGAAGTGCTCAGCCCTCGTGGCCATGCGTGGCCTCCTCTGCGCGCTCGCGCACCGGTGCCTCCGGGGCGTAGAGGTCCCAGAGCGCGCCCAGGAACAGGTGGCCGAAGCGGGCCATCATGCCCGCGCCCTCCACGCCCCCGCGCGACGAGCGCATGCTGGCCACCAGGTGGAGCAGCTCGCGCATGCCCAGCACCAGGACGCCCGCGCCCACCACCGGGCCGCGCGCGTCCACGCCCGCGTGCAGGTAGCTGTAGAGCCGCGTGGTGTCGCGCCAGAGGTCCGGGCCCGGGTCGTCGCGCAGCGTCTTCGTGCCGTCCAGGTAGTAGTCCTGGCCGTTCGCCTGGAAGCGCAGGCCGTAGGTCATGATCTTCGTGCGCGGATCATCCGTGCTGCGGAAGAGGTTGAAGCTCCCCTCGCGCACGGGCAGGTCCATGCCCAGCGGCTTGTATTGCACGTGCGCCACCAGCCGGGCCGCGTGGTCCGGGTCGCGGATGAACGCCTCCATGTCGTCGATGGTGATGGTGCAGTGCATGGTGAAGGGCGTGGAGCGCCCGTCGTGGGCGCCCGCCTCGGGGTCGGTGGTGCCCATCGCGAGCGGACCGGCCATGGTCTCGCGGAAGGTCAAGTCATAGGCGGGTTCGGTCATCTGCGTGATCTCCGGGGTGAGGGGCAGGCCCTGGCCGTCCGCCACCGCCAGGTAGCGACAGGCGTCCGAGTAGCCCTGGTCGATGAGGGTCGAGGCCGTGACGTGGCCCGCGTAGAAGTCCGGGTCCAGGGGCAGCGGGTGCTCGGGCCTGATGAGGTGCACGGTGATGGGCCGCACGTGTCCCGGCACGTGCTCGCCCGCGAGGATGCGCGCGTTGAGCTCGCGCACCTGCTCCAGCTGGGCGAAGAGCGCGCCGTTCGCGCTCAGTTCAATCATGTGGACGTACTGGCGGAAGAAGCCGTCGGCGTAGGTGGACGTGTTGCCGATGCACCAGACAATCCACACCTCGTCCGCGCCCCGGTGCACGGCCTCCATCACGTTGGCGTCCTGGATCCACACCGAGTCCAGGTACAGGTGGCTGTCCTTCACCACCGGGGGCATGAAGAGCGGCAGCGAGATGCCGGCCACCAGCAGGTCGAGGTCCACGTCCGTGTGCGGGATGGCCTCGTTCGTCTTCCGGGCGAAGTCACACACGTTGAAGGTGCCGGAACGCTCGCGGTTCGCGCGGATGGCGTCCACATCCACGCCCAGGTGCGGGAAGACGCGCTGGACGATGCCGTCCGCGTCCCCCGGCGCGGTGAGCTTCCAGGGCCGCGCGTATTCGTCCAGCGGCATCAGCGACACGAAGTCCTTCACGTCCAGCGTCCGCCACCGCTCACACATCTCCGCGGGGGACTGGCCGGACAGCCACATCGCCAGGGTGATGATGCCGCCGGACGTGCCGTCCGCGTGGGTGAAGGACAGCCGCGCGTCCGTCAGCGCGCGCAGCACGCCCGCCTGCCACGCGACGCGCATGCCGCCTCCCGCGAGCACCAACGAACGCCGGGGAGCCTCCGCCGGGGACACCTGGATGGCTATGCCCTCGTCGAACGTGCGCTGGAGCCGCCGCGAAGGCACGCCATTCCGGGTCGCATCCGCGACACGCAGCGCGCTGACGGAGGGGCTGGTGGCCTCCGGAGCCGCTACTTCTGTCTGCGGCCTGAGCACGGTGATGATCTGCTCGCGCTGGCGCAGCGACGCGTAGAACCCCAGCACCAGCACCGCGGACAGCGCGTCGACCGCAGCCACCCCCAGCGCCAGGGGCGACAGCAGGTCGCGCGCCACGCCCGCCGCCACCATCCCGCAGGCCCCCACCTTCTGGAGGCCGGTCCACAGGAAGGCGGCGGGGTTCGCGCGAGGCTCGTGCAGGCCGTGCAGGAGCAGGCCGCCGAACAGCACCATGAACATGCCCACGATGCGGAAGAAGTGCGCGGGCGCGGCGGACGCATCCGCGTGCAACAGCCGCAGCTCCAGCCCCGGCAGGAACATCTGCGCCGCGCCGGTCGCGACGGTGATCCACCCGATGGCCGCGAGCGCCCAGCGCCAGGGGCGGCCGCGGACGCGGGCCTGGCGCTCCAGCCATCGCGACGCGGCCGGGCTCATGCGTGGGCCTCCCGGCGCGAAGGCACGGACACCCCCAGGCGCCAGCGCTCTCCCGCCGGATGCTCCGCGCGCAGCACCCGGTGCACGAAGTAGCCCAGCGTGAGCAGCCACTGCACCGTCCACAGCCCCACGCGGATGCGGTTCATCCGCATCCACGCGCCCAGCACCTCTGTCAGCCGTTCGGGCGACGTGATGCCGGCGGCCATCTCGTCGTTGTACGGGAAGATGTAGATGCGCGTGAGCAGCGTGGCCACCACCACCGCGACGAGCACGCCCAGCGGATACCAGCGCAGGGCCGTCTTGCGCTCGCGCCACGCCAGCACTCCGGCGGACAGCAGCATCACCGCCGTCATCCAGGTGAAGAACCGCGTGGCCGCCTGCACCTGCGGCACGAACTGCAGGTAGTAGTTGTCCACCGTGAGCTGGGGCGCGATGGGGAACGTGAAGAGGATCAGCGACCAGCCCGTGCCCAGGTACATGGACGTGCACAGGAACAGCAGGCACGCATTCGCCAGATCCAGGCTGCCGCCGCGCTTCATGGCCGCGCTTCCTCCGGCAGGGGCGCCACGGCCTGGAGCACCCTCGGCGGCGCTCCGTCCGACTCCGGGTCCGGCATGGGCGTCTGGTCCTGGCCCAGGTCCACCACGCTCTCGAGCCCCTCCGGATACGTGTCCGGAGGCAGCGTGGGCTGGGTGAGGAACCACGCCTCGAAGTGGTCATCCAGCACGCCGCTAGACGAGGGGAAGAACCCGGTGAGGAACGGGCGCGGGGAGATGCTCAAATCCCGCAGCACCTGCACGCGCGGATGGTCCCCCACCTCCAGCGTCCCCCACGCGCGCTTCCCCACCCGGAAGCCGAAGCGGCCCCGGAAGTAGATGGTGGACTTCATCAGCATCCCCCGGAAGGCGCAGTAGTTCACCGCCGCCATCCGCAGCGGAAGCCACGCGAGCTTCGGGCGCTCGATGCGCACGCGCACCGCCTGCTGGCCGCCCTCCTCGTAGCGGCTGCTCACGGAGCCGTTTTCCACCCGGAAGTCCAACCGGGCCAGGTGCTTGGGCATGCCCCAGATGCCCTTGCCGCCCTTCACGGAGACCTCCGTATTCACCGGCAGGTCCACCACGTACTGCCCCACGCCGAAGCGCTTCTGGAACAGCAGGGGCAGGAGCGGAGGCGAGGGCCTGCGTCCATGCGTGCACGCGAGCGCGATGCTGAACTCGATGTACGCGCCAATGTCCGTCCGCTTGTAGTCGATGACGGAGACGAGCAGCACGCCGCGGTCGCGCGACAGGCGCAGCGGGTGCAGTTCATTGCCGGGCAGCAGGGCCGCGGCGCGGCGAGCGTCCACGGTGAAGGCGGCCACCATCGCCGGTGCCCCCTTCGAGTCCACCGGCAGCGCGTACGGGATGTCGTCCACCCGCGAATAGCGGCCGTACTGGGTCTGGATGCGTCGAGGCAGGAACATGGCTTTGCCTTTCGTCAGTGGAGCGCGGAGCGATCCAGCTCGGAGAGGATGAGGGGGAAGACATCCTGGGACGCGCGCTTGCCCATGAAGACGTCCAGGTGGCCGTAGCCCGGCAGGAGGTGCAGCGCGTGCCGGCCCGGGTGGAAGTGCTCCAGATGTTCGAAGCTGCGGCGTTGGCTCTCCGCGAGGAAGCAGCGGTTCTCCTCGCCCGCGAAGAAGACGAAGCGCGCGTCCGTCTGGGGCTCGCGCACGCCCAGGTCCTCCGGCAGCGCGCGGAAGCCCTCCACGGGCACCAGGTGGCCGGCGCGCACGCACTGGTCCATCTGCTTGAAGAAGCTGAAGGGCACCGGACCGAACTCGTGCTGGAGCCAGTCGTGCGTCTGGGCGTTGAGGTTCTCGTGGCGCCACAGCACCGGGAAGCCCGTGCCGTAGGTGAAGCTCGTCCAGCGGCAGACCAGGTTCTCGCACTCGTGATGCGTGGCCTGCACCACGCGCGTCAGCATCCGGGCCGTGCGCGTGGGGCCGCCGTAGGCCCACTGCGGATCCAGGAAGGGCGTCAGCCGCGCGACCAGCGGTACGGCGTAGTGGAGCTTCACCTTCGCGGTCGCGGGCACCACCGGGTGCAGTGACACCGCGTTGGTGATGATGAGATCCACCTCTGGAAGGAGCCCCGCCACCGCGGCCATGGTGAAGCTGGTGGATCCCTGGCAGTGGATGACGGCCTTGATCTTGTCCGCGCCCGTCTTCTCCCGCACGGTGCGGATGGCGGGCGGGTGGTCCAGGACGGCGGCCTGATCCAACGTCCACTCGCCCGGCTCCACGTCCATGCTGGCGCGCCAGTTCTCCAGCCACACGTCGTAGCCGTCTTCAATCAGCGCATCGACCAAGGTCTGACGCACCGGCGCGCGGAAGATGTTCCCGCGCACGCCGGCTCCGTGCACCAGCACCACCGGCCCCTTGTCCGCCTTCTCGACACCGCGCAGGTGAACCAGGTGCAGCGCGCGGCCGTCACCCGCGAGGAAGGGAATGATCTCCTCGGTGTAGCGCGGCTCATGGATTGTTTCCGCGGACATGACGGCATCCCCCCACTCCGCAAACGTTGGGCGGTGCGCGGAGGCCGACAACCGGCGTGCAACCCCACCCGGGGCGCCGCTCGCTGCGCCAGACCGGGACCACGGGCAACGGCGCGGCGCCTCCCTGGCACGCCGCCCGTGTCAGCCCTTGGGGTGCTATGCGTGGGGCATGAACGCGGACTCAGGCTGGAGCGACTACGAGGGCGGCGCGACGCTCGGCGGCATGGGCAGCCAGGGCGGCACCATCGTGCGGGACGAGGGCTTCCGCGGCCTCCTGCGCCTGACCTATGAGTCGGATGACTCGCGGTCCTTCCATGTCGTCACCTGCGGCATCTCCGGTTGGTTGTTGCATCCGCGCTTCTTCGACAACGCGGCGGAGGCGCTCCACGCTTTCGACTCCATGAAGCCCGCGCTGGAGGAACTGGGTACGACGCTCCCCGAAGGCGGTCCCCGCTCCACGGCGGACGGACGGGCAGCAGGTCCACTGCTCGCCGCCTTCCGCGTGCGCTTTTCCTGAGTCGCGGACCTTCCGCGCAAGGATTGCTTAAGGTTCTCCCGAGATAACCCGGTTCGCCATCCGGTCAGCCCCGGGCGGCCCCGAGGGCGGCACTCTCGCCGCCCCTGGCTCCCGAGCTCCCGGAGGAACCCCGGATGAAGAGCGAATCCCCTCAGGACCTTTCCCCCAAGGTCGTCACGCGCCGGAGCATCTTGCGCGGCATTGGCCTGTCGCTGGCCGCGGTTCCCGTGGCGAAGCTGCTCGTCGCCTGCGGAGGCGACGACACGACGGGCGACGACACGAACACCGGAGCCGACGCGGGCACGGGCACCGACGCGGGAGTGGTGGACCCGGGCTTCTGGGCCACGGGCGGCACCGCGGCGATGACGGCCGCCGCCGCGTATCCGGCTCCGTTCGCGTCCGGCCTGGGCACGGTGTGCAACCTCGCTTGCGAAGCCACGCTGGGGCCCTGCTACGCGACCACGGTGGACCGCAAGGACATCAGCGAGGGCCATGAAGGCCTGCCGGTGCGCCTGGCCTTCCTCGTCGTGGACGAGTCCTGCAAGCCCATCCCGGGTGCCACGGTGGACATCTGGCACGCGGGCCCGGAAGGCCTCTACTCCGGCGAGGACGCAAGCGACTTCTGCACGTCCGGAGACGCGACGGCCCGCGCGGCGCGGTGGTTCCGCGGGGTGCGGACCACGGACGCCAACGGGCGCGTGGACTTCGACACGTGCTTCCCCGGTTGGTACAGCAGCCGCACCATCCACATCCACTTCACGGTGCGGGTGAACGGCCAGGAGTTCGTCACGTCGCAGCTGTTCTTCGACGACTCGACGAGCGACGACATCGTCAACAGCCAGCCGCTCTACAACACGCGTGGCGAGCGCGACACGACCAACCAGAACGACACGGTGGTCTCAGGAGACGCGGTGGGCGACTACCTCTTCGCCACGCAGCGCATGTCGGACGGCGCGATGCTGGCGTCCAAGACGCTGGTCGTCCGCTCCTCGCTGAATACCGCGTCCTGCGCCATGCCGGGCGGCAGCGGCGGCGGTGGTGGGCCCGGCGGTCCTCCTCCAGGCGGCGACGGTGGCATGGGTCCCCCGCCTGGCTGGGATGGCGGCATGGGGCCTCCCCCGGGCTTCGACGGTGGCATGCCCTGAAATAGGGTGAGCCGGGCCACCCCGGAGTCCTCCGGGGTGATGTGTCCGAAGGGAGGCATGGCGCATGGGCGACCGCATCCTGCTGGTGGAGGATGACGACCAGCTCGGGTCCCAGATTGTCGGGCACCTGCGCTGCGCGGGCTTCGAGCCCGTGTGGTGGCGCGAGGGCCGGCTGCTGGTGTCCGGCGACCTGCCGGACGTGAGCCTCGTGGTGTTGGACCTGATGCTGCCGGGCACCTACGGCCTGGACATGCTCAAGGCGCTGAGGACCTTCTCGGAGGTCCCGGTGCTCATCCTGAGCGCGCGCAACGACACGCTGGACAAGGTCCGGGCGCTGAAGCTGGGCGCGGACGACTACATGACGAAGCCCTTCTGGCCGGAGGAGCTGGTGGAGCGCGTGCGAGCGCGTCTGCGCCGGCCCACGTTGCAGAAGGAGCAGGCGGTGGTGGAGATGGGCCCGCTGCGCATCGACCTGCAGGGGCACGCGGTGCAGGTGCAGGGGCGGCCGGTGGAGCTCACGCGGGTGGAGTTCGAGTTGCTCGCGGCGCTGGCGCGCAGGCCGCAGGAGGCGGTGACGCGGCAGTGGCTGGTGGAGCACGTGTTGGATCCGGAGCGTGAGGGCACGGAGCGCACGCTGGACGTCCACGTGTCGCGGCTGCGGCGCAAGCTGGGTCCGGTGAAGTGCGTGGAGACGGTCTGGGGCGTGGGCTACCGGCTGGTGCCCGGGGAGGATGCGTGAAGCTGCGGTTGCGGCTGGCCCTCACTGCGGTGGCGGTGACAGTGCCCGCGGTGTTCGCGCTGGTTCAGGTGGAGCACTCGGTGCGCCGCCGCACGACGGACGAAGTCATCATCGCGTCCACGCTGTCGCAGATGCAGTCCGGGGGCCGAGAACGCTGCGAGGCCACACCCGAGACCTGGATGGTCCGCTCCCGTTCACCCCAGCGTCCGCCGTGGGAGCGCGAAGGCCTGCCCGACGGCAACGGAGGCCCGCCCTCCGGCACGGTCGCGCCGAACGAGCCATCAGGCAATGGGCCCGCATCGGAGGGCCCCAGGCCCAGAGACGAAGGTCCGCCGCGATTGGGGGCCCGGGGGCCGCTGGGGCGGCGCCTGCCGCCGGTGAGCCTCTACCCGTTCGACGGCCAGTTCGTTTCGCGAAACCCGCAGGCACCGGCGCTGGACGACGAACTGCGCAAGGGCGTGCAGGACGACGGCGTGGGCGTGCGCCGCTACTCGAAGGCGGACGGCGCGCTGGTGCAGGACCTGCTGTTGCGCATGTCCTGGGATGGAGGCCCCTGCGAGTACGTGCTCGCGCGTCGGGTGGAGCCCGCGGAGTCGCCAGAGGTGGGGCTGCCGCCGCTGTACGTCTGGGGAGTGCCCACACTCATCCTCCTGTCCGCGATGGTGGTGGCGCTGGGGCCGGTGGTGCAGCGCCTGCGCCGACTGACGGACGAGGTGCGAGCCTCATCGGGCAGCCGCTACGAGCAGCCCGTGACGGTGAACGGCACCGACGAGATCGCGGAACTGGCCCGAGCCTTCCAGCAGGCCCGAGCGGAGATCCAGGCGCAGATGGCGCACCAGCAAGCGCGCGAGCAGACGCTGCGAGACTTCCTGGCGAACACGACGCACGACGTGATGACGCCGCTCACGGTGTTGCAGGGGCACCTGGCAGCGATGCAGCAGCGGATGCGCGCGGGTGAGCCATTGGAATCGGGACTGATGCTGTCCGCGATGAGCGAGGCGCACTACATGGCCTCGCTGGTGCACAACCTGGGAGCGGCGGCGAGGCTGGAAGCGGGAGCACCGCAGGTACAGCACGCGCCGGTGGACCTGAACGCATTGGTGTCACGGGTGCTGGGCCGGCACCAGCCCATCGCGAGGCCGCAGCGCATCGCCCTGGAGAGCGGAGTCCCGGCGACGCAAACCTGGGTGATGGGCGACGAAACCTTGCTGGAGCAGGCGGTCAGCAACGTGGTGCTCAACGGCATCCGTTACGGACGCGAGGACGGCCACGTGGCGGTGGTGCTGGAGACGACGCGCCAGCAGACCTTCCACCTGCGGGTCATCGACGACGGACCGGGCATCTCCGAGGAGGAGCGTTTCAGGATCCTGGAGCGCCGCTTCCGAGGCAACTCGGCACGAACACGAGAGCCGCAAGGCCAGGGCCTGGGCCTGAACATCGTGCACAACGTGGTGGAGCTGCACGGCTGGAAGATGACCCTGGCTCCCTCGGAATACGGAGGTCTGGAGGTCGCCTTCACCGGTCCGCTGATGTCGCCACCGGGGTGACAGGAGGCAGGCTCTCAACGAACCAGAGCTGCTTGTGGCGAGGCTCCTTGTTGTACTGCTCCGCCAGCCACTCCAACTGCGAACGCCAGGGCGAGCGCGCGATCTCATATCGCACGCCGTTCTCGTCCTGGCGCAGCAGGACCCAATGCATGGGGCCTGGGCCTCGGGACGGAAGAGGATGCAGCGGGTCCTGGCTCTCTACGAAATAGCCCTGCTTGTGTCCGCGATGATCCAGGAGGTCCGCGAAGCAACGAGCGGACCGTTCACGCGAAAAACTTGCCACCTCGAACGTGCCACCATGCGTGTCGATTCGAAGGACGCGCCAGCCGCCATGCCCATCGCGCCGCGTCCGCTCCTCGGAGGAGGGCCCCATTTGGAAGGGCTCTTCCGCGGAAAAGGAAAGGTGCGCGAGGACATGCTCGAACTCCGCTGTTTCTTCCGCGATGACCCTGGCGTTCCCGGTGAGGAAGTCCTGCGACAGGACGAACTCCAGACCGCACTGCGCCTCGAGCCACCACGTTTTGATGGAAGCCTCCACGTCCTTCCCTTCGAAGTTCGGAGTCCCCAGTTGGTCCAGGTCCGACAGCGAGAACGTCGCGCTCCCGACCTCGCGCAGGGGAGCCAGGCTGGGAGTCGAAACCTGCTTCAATGATGGAAGCCCGCGTTCCCAAGTGCCCATCAAGATGACCTTTTCACCACGTAGTTCACGAGCTCCGGCCATGCAGCCTCAAGCGAGTCCTGTGACGCTTCCCCGAAAAGAGCGATGGCGTCCACCGGCCGCGCCTCCCCGGTGAGCTGCTCTACGCACCATACCTCCAGCACATTCCGCAGTCCGAGCAGAGGTCCGTTGAGATTCTCTAGCGCCGCATCGGCCAGCAGCTCGCGAGCCTCGGCCCAGCGCCCCTCACGGCACGCCACCACCGCTGAAGCGAGCGATGCGAACCACAAGGGAAAGTCCACCCGCGACCTCGCCTCGGCAAGCCGGGAATCCACTCGCGCCAACCGACCTTCGAGCGCGTCCACCAGCGCGAGCGCCGCGGACAACACCGCGCGGAACTGCGGCGTCAGATCCTTCCGGGACTCCAGACTCGAAAGCTCGCGCCCCGCCATCGGCAGTTGCCAGAGCTGGAGCCGGGCGACGCCGATGTTGTACGTGGGAATGACCTGGACCTTCGCGAGTGGTCGCGACGCCTCGAACCGCTCGAGCGCGGCGGCCACCCTCCCCTCCGACAACAACTGGAGCCCCTCGTCCGTGAGCTTCTTGCTCCGGCGGTAGCGAGGAAGAAAGCAGAGGGCTATCGGCACAAGCAGGGCGAACATGACGACGGGGAACATCGTCAGCGCCAGCCGCCGGTCGGGAATGAAGTGGCGCAGCAATCTGGGCACGCCAACGAGCACCAGCAGCATCACCACTGCGTACGGCCAGGATTTCCGCATGGGCCGTCATCTACGCAAGTCGTCAGCAAATCCCGCGCCCCGAAGCATTCCACCCGGAGCCTGACTCACGGACTGCGGCCGTGGGCCCGCGACGTCGTGCATGCGCGAACACGAAGGTGAGCCACGGACAGACGCGCCCGCCCGGGCCCTGTTGCCTCAAAACCTGTCCGACTGTCGGACAAGTTTCCGCAGCATGGTCCCCAGGCCGCCGGCCCGTCAGTGGGCACAACGTCATGCGCGCACGGATACCAATGTGGTGCACGCACAGGGTCGCCCGCCCGGGCCCGGTTGCCTCAAAACCTGTCCGACAGTCGGACAGGTTTTCGCCCCATGCGGCCCGGGAGCGCGCTGGCCCGGCAAGCGACGCGGCGGGTGGGCCCGCACGTCCATGTCAGACCCCTGTGGTTGGATGGCGATGCTGGGACGAGGAAGGGGATGGGGATGGAACGGCGAGGACTCGTGGCCTATGTGGAGGCGCAAATCGAGCGCGACATCGCGCTGGGGCGGCTGCATCCGAGCGGGCAATTCGGCTCCGAAGCGAAGCTGGCGCGCCGCTATGAGGT
>NZ_RAWR01000186.1:0-21748 GCF_003986945.1 Corallococcus sp. AB018
TCAAACAGCGCGTGTCGGCCAACCGGCAGTACTCGACGATGGAGCAGCACGTCGCCGCTGCCATCCGCTGGGTAGTGCGCCTTTCTCCCCAGGACGCCCTCCGCAAGGCGGGCTGCCTCGCCGAGGGATTCTGGCTGCGCGATTTGTTAGAGAACTTCTGGCGACCTACTTAGGGCTGCTGGAAGATGGCGACGGTGGGCGTGCCGTCCTCGCTGATGTAGCCGCGATACATGCCGCTGGAGTTGAAGGGCATGGCCACGTGGCCCTGGCGGTCCATGGCGATGACGCCGCCCTCGCCGCCGGCCTTCACCAGCACATCGTTGATGACGTAGCTGGCGGCCTCCGGCAGCGGAAGGTCCTGGTACTCGACGCGGGCGCAGATGTCGCGCGCCACCGTGTAGCGGATGAAGAACTCGCCGTGGCCCGTGGCGGAGACGGCGCAGCGCTCATCCGCGTAGGTGCCCGCGCCGATGATGGGCGCGTCCCCCACCCGGCCGAAGCGCTTGTTGGTCATGCCGCCCGTGGACGTGCCCGCCGCGAGGTTGCCTTCCTGGTCCAACGCCACCGCGCCCACCGTGCCGAACTTGTGGTCTCCCGTGATGGGATCCACGCCCGGCGTCAGCGATGAGCCAGGCTGCGGCTGCGAGGGCGTCGCGGGCGTCGCGCCTTGCGTGGGCAGCTGCGCCGGTGATGACGGCTGCGCGGGCGTCGCGGGCTGGCCCGGCTGCGGCGCCGACGCGGGCGGCTGCGCGGGCGTCAGCGGCTGTCCGGGCGTTGCGGGCGATGCGCCTTGTGCGGGCGGCTGGCCCGGTGCGGAGGGCTGCGCGGGCGACAGGCCCTGCGTGGACGGCTGCCCCTGTTCCGCGGGCGGAGCCCCCTTCGCCTTCTCCTGCTCCAGCGCGCGCTGGAGGCCCTGCCAGCGCTCCTCCGTGTAGAAGTATTTCGCGTCCACCAGGGGCATGCCCTGCGACTGCGCGAAGGCCTCCGCCCCGTCGCCCACCATCATCACGTGCGGCGACTTCTCCATCACCAGCCGAGCCAGGTCGATGGGGTTCTGGATGTGGTGCACACCGGCCACCGCGCCGGCCATGCGCGTCTTGCCGTCCATCACCGCCGCGTCCAGTTCGTTCACGCCGTCGTGGTTGAACACCGCGCCCTTGCCGGCGTTGAAGTACGGCGAGTCCTCCATCACGCGGATGGCCGCCGTCACCGCGTCCATGCTGCGGCCGCCCTTCGCAAGCACCGCGTGCCCCGCCTGGAGCGCTTGCGTGAGCGCGGCGCGCATCGCGGCCTCGCGCTCCGGGGTCAGGTTCTCGCGCGAAATCACGCCCGCGCCGCCATGGATGACCAGCCCCCACTTCGGCTTCACGCGCGGCGGCTCGTCCGTGCGCAAGGCCGCCTCGTCGCGCGCGGCGCCCGCCTGCGACGACGTGGCGCAGCCCAGCGGGGCCAGCAGCAGCGCGGTGCTCGCGAGCAGGCCGCGGTGCATCCGTGAAGAAAACGAGGGGGACATGCCGTGCGCCTCCAAAAGGGGGCCCGCGTTCAGGCGGACTGCCTTTGTCGTAAAGCCGTTCCCCCAAGGCGTCCAGCGCCGCCGCATGCCGCGCCGCACCAGCCCGCGAGAAGGCATCACCCCAGGCGCCTGCCTGTCCGCCTGCCCTCCGCTTCCCCTCCCGGAAGGGCATGACCACTGTGCAGGTTCGGGTTGTAGGGCATGCCCAGACATCGCGACATCGGGAGGACGGGGCAATGAAGAAGCTGAAGGGGATGCGAGTGGCCGTGCTGGCGGCGGATGGCTTCGAGCAGGTGGAGCTGACGCGGCCGGTGAAGCGCCTGGAGCGAGAAGGCGCACGCGTCACCGTGGTGTCCCTTCACAAGGGCCGCATCCGGGGCATGAACCTGCTGGTACCCGGCCGCAAGGTGCGCGTGGACGCCACGCTGCGCGACGTGAAGGCCGCGGACTTCGACGCGCTGCTCCTGCCCGGCGGCTTCATGAACCCGGACTTCCTCCGGCAGAGCGCCCTGGCGCTGGACTTCGTGAAGGACGCGGACCTGTTGGACATGCCCATCGCGGTCATCTGTCACGGGCCGTGGCTGCTCGCATCGGCGGGACTGCTGGAAGGCCGCCACCTGACGTCCTGGCCGGGCATCCGCAACGACATGGAGAACGCGGGCGCGCACTGGACGGACGAACCCGTGGTGCGCGACAGCAACTGGGTGTCCAGCCGGGGGCCACACGACCTGCTCGCCTTCGAGCACGCGATGGTGGAGCTCTTCGCGGAGCGCATGTCGCCCGCCATCGCCCGCCGCGCCACGGCGGAAGCCGCGCCGCGCTGGCCCCGCTGGCTCGCGGGTGGGCTCGCCGCCGCGGCCACGCTGGGCCTGGTCGCACGCGGTCGTAAAGCCCTGGTCTAGAGACGAGGGCTCACATCCAACCCAGCTGGAGCCGCGCCACGTCCGACATGCGGCTCTGGTCCCACTGCGGTTCCCACACCAGCTCCACGTGGGCTTCCTTCACGCCGGGCAGCGAGGACACCTTGGAGCGCACGTCCTCCACCAGCACCTGCCCCATGCCGCAGCCGGGCGCCGTCAGCGTCATCTCGATGTCCACGCGCTGCCCGCCCTCATCCATCGGCGTGGCCTTGCACGTGTACACCAGGCCCAGCTCCACGATGTTCACCGGGATCTCCGGGTCGTAGACCGTGCGGAGCTGCTCCCAGACCTGCTCCTCGTGGAACTCGCCGGGCGTGACGCTCTCCTCGGGCGTCTTCGCCTTGGCGGCGTACTCCTCGCCCAGCACGTCCGCGTTCTTCTCGTCGATGCGGAACAGCTGGCCGTACGGGTCCTGCACCGTGACGTTGCCGCCCAGCGTCTGCACCACCGTCAACTCCGAGCCCGCCGGCAGCAACACCTTGTCCCCGCTGGGGATGAGCATCGCGTCCACGTCGCGCTCGATGACCGTCATCGCGCCTCGCATCACCCCTCCCTACTCCGTCGACACCGACGTGGAGCGGCCGTCCAGCGCCGCGTTCAGCGTGTGCCACGCCAGGCTCGCGCACTTCACCCGGGCCGGGAACTCGCTCACGCCCGACAGCACCGCGAGCTTGCCCAGCGACTCCACGTCCACCTTGTCCGGCCCTTCGGTCACCAGCGTGTGCACGCGCTCGAAGAGCGCGTGCGCCTCTTCCCGTGTCTTGTCCTTCACCGCGCCCGTCATCAGCGACGCGGACGCCTTGGAGATGGCGCACCCCTGGCCCTGGAAGCCGATGTCGCGGATGACGCCGTCCTCCAGCTTGAGCGTCACGGAGAGCTGGTCGCCGCACAGCGGGTTGTAGCCCTCCGCCGCGCAGGTGGCGCCCTCCACCACCCGGAAGTTGCGCGGGCGCTTGGAGTGCTCCAGCACCACCTCCTGGTACAGGTCCTTGAGGTCCGAGCTCACGCGAACACCTCCTTCACCTTGTGCAGGCCCTTCACCAGCGCGTCCACGTCCTCACGCGTGTTGTAGAGCGCCAGCGACGCTCTCGCCGTGGCCGCCACCCCGAAGCGCTGCATCAGCGGCTGGGCGCAGTGGTGCCCCGTGCGGATGCAGATGCCCTCCTGGTCCAGGATGGTGCCCACGTCGTGCGGGTGGACGTCCTCCAGCGTGAAGGACAGCACGCCCGTCTTGTGCGGCGCCGTGCCCACCAGCTTGAGGCCCGGAATCGACTGGAGCGCGTCCGTCGCGTACGCGAGCAGCCACTGGTCGTGCTGGGACACGTTCTCCATGCCCACGGCTTCCAGGTACCGGATGGCCGCGGCCAGCCCCACCGCGCCCGCCATGTCCGGCGTGCCCGCCTCGAAGCGGTGCGGCACGCGGTTGTAGACGGTCTTCTCCATCGTCACGGAGAGGATCATGTCCCCACCGCCCTGGTACGGCGGCAGCGACTCCAGCATGGCCAGCTTGCCGTACAGCACGCCGATGCCCGTGGGCCCGAAGAGCTTGTGTCCGCTGAAGGCGTAGAAGTCACAGCCCAGGTCCTGCACGTCCACCGGGAAGTGCGTCACCGACTGCGCCCCGTCCACCAGCACCGGGATGTTCTTCGCGTGCGCCTTGGCCACCAGCTCCTTGATGGGGTTCACGGAGCCCAGCGCGTTGGACACGTGCGTGATGGCCAGCAGGCGCGTCTTCTCCGTGAGCAGCGCGTCCACGGTGTCCATGCGCAGCTCGCCGCGCTCGTCCACGGGAATCACGCGCAGCTTCGCTCCCGCCGCGTCGCACACCATCTGCCAGGGCACGATGTTGGAGTGGTGCTCCATGGCGGAGATGAGCACCTCGTCGCCCGGGCCCACGTGCTTGCGGCCGTAGGTGGCGGCCACCAGGTTGATGGCCTCCGTGGTGCCGCGCACGAAGATGACCTCGCGCACGTCCTTGGCGTGGATGAAGCGGCGCACCGTCTCGCGCGCGTCCTCGAAGGCCTGCGTGGCGCGCTCGGAGAGGATGTGCACGCCCCGGTGCACGTTCGCGTTGTCGTGCGTGTAGTAGCGCGTGATGGCGTCCAGCACCGCCTGCGGCTTCTGCCCCGTGGCGGCGCTGTCCAGGTACACCAGCGGCCGGCCCCGCACCTCCTGCCGGAGGATGGGGAAGTCCGCGCGCACTCGCGCCAGGTCGAATCCAGGGCCGCTCATCCCATCACCTCCGCCGAACCCGGCAGCTTCTCCGCGAGCAACGCCTCCACCCGCGCGCGCACCGGACCCTCCGGTACCGCGCGCACCAGCTCGCTGGCGAAGGCCTGCGTCAAAATCCGCTCCGCCTCCACCTTCGGGATGCCGCGCGAGCGCAGGTAGAACAGCGCGTTGTCATCCAACCGGCCCACCGCCGTGCCGTGGGCGCACTTCACGTCGTCCGCGAAGATCTCCAGCTGCGGCCGGGCGTCCACCTGCGCGCCCTCGGAGAGCAGCAGGTTGCGGCTCTGCTGGCTGGCGTCCGTCTTCTGCGCGTCCTCACGCACGCGGATCTTCCCGTGGAAGGTGCCGCGCGCGCGGTCGTCCAGCACGCCCTTGTAGAGCTCACGGCTGGAGCAGTGCGGCACCGCGTGGTCCAGGTCCGTGCGGTTGTCCAGGTGCTGCGTGCCCCGGCCCACGAACAGGCCGTTGAGCACGCACTCTCCGCCCTCGCCCGCGAAGGCCGCGTGCACTTCATTGCGAGCCAGCGCACCGCCAAACGAGAACGCGTGCGACTGGAAGCGGCTGTCGCGCCCCTGCCGCGAGTACAGCCCGCCCAGGTGCAGCGCGGTGTCACCCTCCGCCTGGAGCTTGAAGTGGCGCAGGCTGGCGTTGTCCCCCAGCGACACCTCCGTCACCGCGTTGGTGAACGTCGCGCCCGAGCCCAGGCTCGCGTACGTCTCCACCAGCGTGGCCTCGCTGCCTTCGCCCGCCACCACGACGATGCGCGGACTGGCCAGCACCGGCCCGTCGCCGCCGCGCGCGAGGAACAGCAACTGCACCGGCACCTCGCTCAGGGCCCGGGGCGCGAGCGTGAGCAGCGCGCCCTCTTCCAGCAGCGCCGCGTTGAGCGACGTGAAGGCATGCGCCGACGGCCGAGCGCGCTGGCCCAGCGTCTCCTGCAACAGCGCCCCGTCCTCGCGCAGCGCCTGCGACAGCGGCTTGAGCACCACTCCGCGCGGCAGCCCCGCGAGCACCGACAGCGCCGGCACGAATCTCCCATCCACGAACACGAGCCGTGGACCGGGCAGCGCCAGCCGCGCCACCGCCTGCGCCACGTCCTCGCCCACGGACACGTCCCGCACGGGCTGGAACGGATGCGACGACAGCGTGGCCACGGGCGTGTACTTCCACTCCTCGTCCTTGGACGTGGGCAGGCCGCGTGCCTGGAACTGGCTCAAGCCCTCCTCACGCAGCGCCTGGAGCCACGCAGGGACATCCGCGCGCGCCTGGAAGGCCCGGGCCACGTCCACGTAGTGGGACGCGCTCATGGCCGAGCCTCCTTCGCCTTACCGGCCCCCTCCCCGCCAATCCAGCCGTAGCCCTTCTCCTCCAGCTCCAGCGCCAGCTCGCGTCCACCCGAGCGCACGATGCGGCCCGCCACCATCACGTGCACGTGGTCCGGCACGATGTAGTCCAGCAGCCGCTGGTAGTGCGTAATCATCACGATCGCCCGGTCCTTCGCGCGCAGCGCGTTCACGCCACCCGCGACGATGCGCAGCGCATCGATGTCCAGGCCCGAGTCCGTCTCATCCAGCAGCGCCAGCCGCGGCTGGAGCACCGCCATCTGGAAGATCTCGTTGCGCTTCTTCTCTCCGCCGGAGAAGCCCTCGTTCACGGAGCGGTTCATGAACGCCGCGTCCAACTGCACGAGCTTCGCCTTCTCCTTGGCCAGGGAGAGGAAGTCCATCGCGTCCAGCTCTTCCTCGCCCTTGGCGCGGCGCTGCGCGTTGAGCGCCGTGCGCAGGAAGTGCAGGTTGCCCACGCCCGGAATCTCCACCGGGTACTGGAACCCCAGGAACACGCCCGCCTTCGCGCGCTCCTCCGGCGGCGTGCCCAGCAAATCTTTGCCGTCGAAGCGCACGGTGCCCTTCGTCACTTCGTACGTCTCACGCCCCGCCAGCACGCCCGCGAGCGTGCTCTTGCCGGAGCCATTGGGCCCCATGATGGCGTGCACCTCGCCGGCGCCCACCTCCAGGTTGATGCCCTTGAGGATGTCCTTGCCGCCCACGCGGGCATGCAGGTCCTGGATGCTCAACAACGACGCCATCACCCCACGCTCCCTTCCAGACTCACGCCCAAGAGCTTCTGCGCCTCCACGGCGAACTCCATGGGCAGTTCCTTGAAGACCTGCCGGCAGAAGCCGTTCACGATCATCGACACCGCGTCCTCCTGCGAGATGCCGCGCTGCCGGCAGTAGAAGAGCTGGTCCTCGCCAATCTTCGACGTGGACGCTTCGTGCTCCACCTGCGCGGTCGCGTTCTTCACCTCGATGTACGGCAGCGTGTGGGCGCCGCACTCGTCACCCAACAGCAGCGAATCGCACTGCGTGTAGTTGCGTGCGTTCGCCGCGCTCTTGAGCACCTTCACCAGGCCCCGGTACGTGTTCTGCCCGCGGCCGGCGGAGATGCCCTTGGACACGATGGTGGACCGGGTGTTCTTCCCGATGTGCACCATCTTCGTGCCCGTGTCCGCCTGCTGCCGGTGGTTGGTGAGCGCCACCGAGTAGAACTCGCCCACCGAGTCATCCCCCTTGAGGATGACGCTGGGGTACTTCCACGTAATCGCCGAGCCCGTCTCCACCTGGGTCCACGAAATCTTGGAGCGCTGGTGCGCGATGCCGCGCTTGGTGACGAAGTTGTAGATGCCGCCGCGCCCCTCCGCGTCGCCCGGGTACCAGTTCTGCACCGTGCTGTACTTGATGGACGCGCCGTCCAGCGCCACCAACTCCACCACCGCCGCGTGCAGCTGGTTGGTGTCGCGCATGGGCGCGGTGCAGCCCTCCAGGTAGCTCACGGAGGCGCCTTCATCCGCGATGAGCAGCGTGCGCTCGAACTGGCCCGTGTCCGCCGCGTTGATGCGGAAGTACGTGGACAGCTCCATGGGGCACTTCACGCCCTTGGGCACGTAGCAGAACGAGCCGTCGCTGAAGACCGCGGAGTTGAGCGCCGCGAAGAAGTTGTCGGAGAAGGGCACCACCGTGCCCAGGTAGCGCTCCACCAGCTCCGGGTGCTCACGCACCGCTTCGGAGAACGAGCAGAAGATGACGCCCGCCTTGTAGAGCTTCTCCCGGAACGTGGTGGCCACCGACACGGAGTCGAACACCGCGTCCACCGCCACGTTCTGCAGGCGCTTCTGCTCCTCCAGCGGGATGCCCAGCTTCTCGTAGGTGCGGAGGATTTCGGGGTCGACCTCCGACAGGCTGTCCTTCTTCGGCTTCTGCTTCGGCGCCGAGTAGTAGCGGATGGCCTGGTAGTCGATGGGGTTGTACTTCACCGCCTGCCACGACGGATCCTTCAGCGTGAGCCAGTGGCGGTACGCCTTCAGGCGCCACTCCAGCATGAAGGCCGGCTCGTTCTTCTTCGCGGACAGGACGCGGATGACGTCCTCGTCCAGGCCGGGCGGCAGCGTGTCCGACTCCACCTGGGTGACGAAGCCCGCCTGGTAGCCCTTGCGGGTGAGTTCCTGGATGGTTTCGGTGGTGCTCATGAGCGGACTCCCGTGACGGAAGCGGGAGCGCTGATGGACGCCGGCAGGCCCAGGCCCACCAGCCGCTCCGGCATGCGGGGCGCGGGCGCGCGCAGGTCCGCGAGCGTCAGCTTCCCCAGCGCTTCCTGGATGGCTTGGTTGATGAGGCGCCAGTGGCCTCGCACCTGGCAGACGGATTCCAGCTCGCAGGGGCCCGCGGGCTTGCCCTGGTGCTGGCCACACTCCGTGAGGGACACCGGCCCCTCCAGCGCGGACACCAGCTCCGCCAGCGAGATGGCCTCCGCCGGACGTGCCAGGCCGTAGCCGCCATTCGCCCCCCGGTGCGACACCACCAGACCCGCCTGCAACAGGCCCTTCAGGACCTTGCTCGCGGACGGAAGGGCGACATGCGTGCGCGCCGCCAGCTCTCGCGTGGTGCGGGTTTCCCCGTCCGCGCGCGCCAGCTCGGTCATCAGCACGATGCCGTAGTCGGTCATCTTGCTCATCCGGAGCATGTAGGGGTGTCTCCTGTGGCTGTCCGCGGGCCCGATGCCCGCGACGGCCTCTTATGTAATGTGGACCTGTTCAGTCCACATTCAAATCCAGAGCGCTTCCCTGCCCGTTACGTCGGGTGTGGGTTCGCCGCACTCCACCGAGCAAGCTAGGGTGGAGCCGTCCGCTTTTTGAGTCCGTCTCCCCCCGAGGAGCCCCACCGATGCGCCGTTCCCTCCCCCTCCTGCTCACCGCACTGGCCCTCGCCCTGGTGGGTTGTGAGAAGAAGTCCGCCCCGGCCCCCGCGCCCGCGCCCGCCACGCAAGAGGGTGGCGCCACGGCCGCTCCGCCGGGACCTCCGCCGGCGGGCAGCATCCTCATTGGCGAGGTGGGCAGCCTCACCGGCTCCGAGGCCACCTTCGGCATCTCCGCGCGCAACGGCATCGACCTGGCGCTGCAGGAGGCCAACGCCGCGGGAGGCGTGCGCGGCCAGAAGCTGGTGGTGCGCGTCTACGACAGCCAGGGCCGGCCGGAGGAAGGCGCCCAGGCCGCCACGCGCCTCATCGCGCAGGACAAGGTGGTGGCGCTGCTGGGTGAAGCCGCGTCGTCCGTGTCCATGGCCATGGCGGACAAGGCGCAGGCGGGCAAGGTGCCCATGATTACGCCCACCTCCACCAGCCCGGAGGTGACGAAGAAGGGCGACTACATCTTCCGCGTCTGCTTCATCGACCCGTTCCAGGGCCTGGTGATGGCGAAGTTCGCGCGGGAGAACCTGAAGCTGTCCAAGGTCGCGGTGCTCACGGACAACAAGAGCGCCTTCTCCGTGGGGCTGGCGGAGGTCTTCAACCAGAAGTTCAAGGAGTTCGGCGGCACCATCGTCGGCAACGAGAGCTACTCCAAGGGCGACACGGACTTCCGCGCGCAGCTCACGTCCATCAAGAACCTGAAGCCGGAGGCGGTGTTCGTCCCGGGCTACTACACGGACGTGGGCATCATCGCGAGGCAGGCGCGCGAGGTGGGCCTGCGCGTGCCGCTGCTGGGCGGTGACGGCTGGGACTCCGACAAGCTGTACGAGCTGGGCGGCTCCGCGCTGGAGGGCAGCTACTTCTCCAACCACTACTCGCCGGACAACCCGGACCCCGTCGTGCAGAACTTCCTGAAGACGTACAAGGCCGCTTACGGAGCCGTGCCGGACAGCGTGGCGGTGCTGGCGTACGACGCCGCGCGCCTGCTGGTGGATGCCATGAAGCGCGCGCCGGACACCTCCGGGCCCGCGCTGCGCGACGCCATCGCGGCCACGAAGGACTTCCCGGGCGTGGCGGGCACCATCAACCTGGACGCCAACCGCGACGCTGTGAAGCAGGCCGTGGTGATGAAGGTGGAGGGCGGCAAGGCGGTGTTCGTCACCACCGTGAAGCCCTGAGCCGCTTCCGGCCGCCCGTCCCCGGCGTCAGGGGATGGGCGACTGGATGATGTAGTAGATGGACTGGAAGTAGGTGTTGAGGGCCCGCAGCAACTGGACGAGGAACGGCCAGCTCATCACCGTGAAGCCGAAGAACGCCGCCGTGATGACGCCGTACTCCGACATGGCCTGGCCGCGCTGGAGGGCCTGATTCAGGCTAGTGCGCGTCTTCTTCACCGGGCGCCTCCATCGTCGTGCTGCCACCACCGCCCTTCTTGCCGGTGCGGCACTGGTTCATGCACTTGTCGCGCGCCTGGCCGGCGACCTTCATGCAGTAGGGGACCGCGTTCTTCGCCTTCTCCTTGCACACCTTCTCGAACTTCGCCTTGTCGTCCGCGCAGCGGCGCTCACAGCTGGCGCCAGCGAAGGCCTGCGGGGCCCACAGCAACGCGCCCACGCTCAGGGACAGGGCCAGGACCGGGTTCTTGAAACGCTTCATCGCTCGTCACTCTCTCCGCGCCGGGTTCACGGCGCGGCCTGGGCCCGCATCAGGGACAGGTGGAAGTCCACCGACTGCTGCGCGGTGGGTTGCCTCAAGGTGGCCTGTCCGCGCAGCCCCGTGCGCGTCAGGCTCAGCTGGGTCTCCTGGAAGCCCTGCTCCTCACGGGCCTCCGTCACGCTCCAGCCCTGGTCGCGCAGCTGCGCGCGGTAGGCCTGCTCCGCTTCGGAGAGCGTGGTGTCAGGCACCCGGCCCGACACGGTGATGCTGGTGGCGCCCTCCATCCGCAGGGACAGGGACGCCACGTCCTGAAGGCCCCGGGGCACCGGGATGCCCGAGGGCACCCGGCCGGCGCGCTCCAGGTAGTTGCGCATGCGCGCCGAGGAGACGAAGACCAGGGTTTCGCCCCCCTGGTGCAGCGTGGACATCAGCCGCACCTCGTCATCCTTCGGGACCCAGTAACCCACGTAGCCGGCGTTGTCGTTGAAGCGCACGCCCACGACGGGCAGGCCCTCGTCCAGGATGACCTTGCGGTAGTGCTGCAGCACCTGGTCCGACGAGTCCTGCGTGGAGAACCACGCCACCGCGATGGGCGTGTCCGGCCCCAGGTAGTCCGCGGCCAGCGCCTCCGGGCGTCCGGCCTTGGGATAGGGCGGGAAGTACGTCAGCGTGCGGGCCAGGACGGCCTCGTCCCGCTTGGAGCGCGTGGGGCCGCTCTGCGCCGCCGTCGCCTCCTGGTCCAGTTCGTCCGCGGCCGCCTCCGCCCGCTCCAGCTCCGAGCGGGCGCCCCCGTAGCGGGCCTCCTCCATGCCCATGCCGATGAGGATGCCCGCCACCGCCACCGTCACCAGCACCGACGCGGTGCGGAAGGCGGGATGCGCGGTCAGCTTCTTCAGCACGACTCCGGATCCTTGCACCCCATGTACCACTCACCCCGCTGCCCGTGCTTATAGGTGTTCTGGTTCTTGTCGTTGTCCCAGTCACGCCACTCCTGGTTGAAGTAGCGGGTGCTGCCCTCCTGGTCCACGGTGTTGGCCGGGGTCTGCATGTTGGCCAGGTGCGGGTGGATGGACACGTACGGGTTGTTGGGCGAGTCCTCGAACATGAAGAGCATGGCGCCATCCAGCAGCTCGTCCGTCAGCGCGCTGCGGAAGTCCATCATGCCGCTCTTCATCGTCGAGGCGCCGGTGACGTTCGAGTACACGTAGTCCACGCGCTCGTAGAACTCACCGCTGGAATCCGACGGGGAGATGTCCGCGTCCTCCGTCAGCGCCCAGGTGTCGGTGATGATGCTCATGCGCTGTTCCTTGAGGAAGTACGCATTGCCGCCCACGCCGGTGTCGCCCGTGCCCTGCTGCGCGTTCGAGTGGATGTCCCCCTCGCCCTTCCAGTTCTTCTTGGTCAGCGACACGCCCTTGCTGAACTCCGGCAGGAACTCCTCGGGCAGCAGGTAGTTCTCCACCACCGCGCGGGCGGAGCACTCGATGTAGCCGCCGTTGGTGAACTGGCCCTGGTACTGGCCGGCCAGACCGCCCAGCGACGCCGCGCCGGTGTCCGGAGCCTCGCACGTCACCTGCTTGGCCTTGTCGTTCATCCAGCACACGTGGGCGACGACCGCCAGGTGGTGGTCCAGGTCCTCGCAGTCCGCGTAGTTGCTGCCGGACATGGCGTCCGGCCGGTCGATGCCGGACTCGTGGTCGCAGTAGGTGAGGCGGGCGTTGTGCTGCACGTTGGAGCTGCCGCCCTGGGGGCCGCTGCCGCCGCCGCCGCTCTGCTTGAGCGCCTTGGTGTAGTCCTGCGTGGTGAAGTCCCAGATGGTCGTCACCGCGGCCTCCTGGGCATCCAGCGAGTAGCGCAGGAGGTCGTCCAGGAAGAGCGCGTACATGAAGATGGGGATGAGGACGATCATCGAGAGCGCCATCTCCACGGAGGCGGCGCCCCGGACGCGGCGGCTCTGCGGGTGCACGGCGCTCATAGGGCCAGGTCCTTGGCGCCCGCGAGGTCCGCCGCGTCGCTGTTGCCGGCGCGGTTGAGCACGCGCGAGGCTTCCTGCGCGGTGAACGGGTGCAGCTTCACGCGCCAGTAGGGGTTGAAGAGGCCCGGGGCCTCCTTCCAGCCGTTGGGGCCCAGGCGGTGGTAGTAGACGAGCGCCTTGGAGAGCGCCGCGCCTTCGCCGGGCGCCAGCTGCAGCTTTCCGTCGCCCTGGGCGCCGTGCGTGAGCGTGAAGGAGCCGGTGTCGTTGAGCTCCCACGGCGCCTTCTTCGGGTCACCCACGAAGAACTGCTTGGTGACGTAGCTGTAGACGTGCGGCTGGCCCCAGTCCGTGTCCGGGTTGTCGTCCGCGCGGAACTTCATGAAGCAGTTGCCGCTGGCCGTGCAGGACATCAGGTCCTTGGTGTTGATGCCCTTGAACTCGTCGTGCTGGCCGCTGTGGGCGCCGGAGGGCTCGTGGCTGCCGCCGTTCTCGCTGCTCTCCACCACGGCCTTGTAGGTGCCCACGCCGAAGCCGTGGCGCCACTGCGACAGGAGGGTGCCGTGCTCGTCCGCGACCACGACCTTGCCCTCGTTGCCGGTGACCTGGCCGGGGCCGTGGATGTTGCTCTTCGTCTGGGCGACCTTGGCCGTGCCCTGGTGGCCCATGATGACGTGCGTGCCCTCACCCGGGATGTCCTTGAGCAGGTCCTTGATGAAGTCGCTTTTGAAGTAGGTGGGCAGCCCGTTCATGATGACGGGCAGGCTGCGGTTGGCAGCCCAGCTGGGGCGCGAGGCGTTGGAGATCTCCGTCATCACCTGGGCGCGGGCCTTGTTGCTGGAGTTGGCGCGCGAGCAGTTCATGCCATCCACCGCGCAGTCGAACTCCTCGCCGTTGAGCCCGCCCACGGACGAGTCGAGCGAGTTGGCGCCGGGGACGTTGTAGTCGGTCAGGTTCGACAGGTTCGCGGACTGTCCACCGCGCACGGCGCTGCGCGCCTTGTTGTGGGCGGACTTCTGCGAGTCATGGATGCTGTTCGCCATCTTGTTCAGGTCTTGGATGACCTTGTTGAACTTGTCCTCCACGTCCTTGACCTTGGAGTCGTAGTCGCTGGCCTTGGAGCTGTAGTCCATGGCGATCATCAGCGCTTCAATCGCGTCGAAGCAGTGCTGGAAGTTGTAGGGCGGGCACTGCGCCACCTCCAGGGCCGCGACGATGAAGAAGCTCATCTGCCCGGCGCGCATCATGTCGCCGGTGGCGCTGGCGGCGGCCATGTACGCGTGCGCGGACGTCATGCCCACGTAGGAGGACGCGATGGCCCGGTTGCTGGCCGCGTAGTAGTTGAGCGCGCGCGCCTCCACGACGCCCATGGAGTAGGCGAGCGCGTCGCTGTGCTGCTGCAGGCTCATCTTCTCCCGCAGGGCGTGGCTCAGGTTGAAGCTCAGCGTCGTCATCAACGCGAGCAGGAGGAACGACAGACACGCGAGCACCAGGGCCTGGCCCCGGTGGCGGCGCTTGGGCCGGGAGGCGGACCTCACGGTTCGAACGGGAAGATGCATTCGTTCTCCTCCGGAAGTTCCTTCTGGGTGAGGTAGATGTTGGAGTGCATCCGCATGATGTACGTGGCGCGGATGGGCAGGATGTAGAGCTTGTTGTCCGCCGCGGAGTCGTACTTGGACATCTTCTTGACGATGAACTCGTCGCGGTCCGAGTCCTTGCCCAGGCGCAAGACGTACGGCAGGTCCCGGCCGCGCGCGATGTTGTAGATGACCATGTCCGCGAACGGGATGGGCATGCGGTAGTTGAACGTCACCTGCACGCTCAGCTTGGTGCGCAGGCTGTCCGCCCAGCCGCCGTCTCCAGAGGCGACCTTCGGATCATCGAAGTCCATCTCCTTGTTGCCGTGGGAGCCGGAGCC
Organism: Corallococcus sp. AB018; assembly: GCF_003986945.1. Lineage (NCBI taxonomy): Bacteria > Pseudomonadati > Myxococcota > Myxococcia > Myxococcales > Myxococcaceae > Corallococcus > Corallococcus sp. AB018. Next base: position 14,453 of record NZ_RAWR01000186.1, read on the forward strand.
CATGTTCCCCTTGAGGGGGCCGCAGATGGTGACCTCCGCGAACTTCAGGCCGGAGGCGTCGTTCATCTTGTTCTTGGAGATGTCCCCGGATTCGAACTTGGACTTGAAGTCACCGGCGCTGGTGATGGGCTTGATGATCTCCGCGCCCCCGCTGGCGGCCGTGCTCACCATGGGCAGCAGCACCGCCAGGGCGGCCTTCTCCATGGTGGGGATGTCCGCGTTGTGCAGGGAGCCGGCGCGCACGGCCTTGTAGGCCGCGTACTTCGTGAGGAGCCGCGCCTGGTGCATCAACCCCAGTTGGAGGATGCCCAGCAGCATGAACACGAACAGGGGCAAGACGATGGCCGTCTCCACCGCCGCCTGGCCTGATTCGTTGCCGCGCCTCATGCTTCGCCCCTGTACTGAAAATACCCCAAGGTGGGAGTCTTCCCGACCCATTGTGCCGTTACCATACCGCCCGTAGGTTCGGCGGGAATCGGCCAAGTGGCCGGGAATGCAGGCCCGGCCACCGGGCTTGCGGACATTATCGGGCCGGCCGGGGCCCTGGGTGCTTGACGCTGTGCGTATGCCATGGTTGGCACGGGCATTCGCGTTGAGACGCAGGGAGACGAATCGCATGAACTGGCACGTGGCGAAGCGAATGGGCGTGGTGCTGGCGGTGGCGTTGCTGGCGGCCTGCAGTGACGACGGCGAGGGCGGCGGCAAGACGGACGGAGGCACCACCTCCGATGGGGGCACCAACACCGGCAAGTCCCTGGGGCCGGGCCTGGGCCGTTCGAAGGACGACCCGACGGGGCAGGCCTTCGCGCTGCCGGCGGGGCTGACCCTGGAGAACCCCATCGTCGCCTACGTGCCGGAGAACCCCGAGGACTGCGACGACAAGTACTCGGACGAGGCCAATGGCACGGGCGAGGAGGTGCGGGTGTGCCTCATCTTCAACAACACCACGAGCACGCCCATCACCGTGACGCTGCCGCCGGGGCTCATCCTCAAGTCGACCAGCGACGACGTGCAGAACGGCATCATCGTGCAGACGGTCAGCATCGTGGTGCCGCCGGGTGAGCGCTACTTCGCCCCGCTGTTCGCCTACTGCGTCAACCAGGACCGCTCCACGACGGGCCTGGACGACCGGTATGAGCTGGGGCCCGCCGTCACGCACAAGGACTTCCAGGAGGTGTTCACGCTCCTGGCGGGCAAGAAGCTCACGCGTGAAGCCGCCGCTCGCGTCCAGACCGTGGTCCACCACGTGTCCCAGGGCGAGGGGCTGTCCGCCGCCGACCGCGCCACCCTGCAGAGCCTGTAGCCCCGCACCCGAGGTCCTTCGTCCGGCGGGCCTTCACCGCCGCCGGGCAATCTCCTGGATGAGCGCCACGTAGCGGCGCTGCTGGGGGTTGAGCTTGAAGGCCTTGCGGAGGGCATCCTCCGCGAGCGCCCACTGGCCCTCGCCCCGGGCCACGTCGCCCAGGAAGGCCCAGCCCTCTTCCAGGCCGGGCTCCTGGCGCGTCAGCTCCTGGAGCTCCTGGAGCACCAGCCGGCCGTGCGCCTCCGGCTTCATGAGGTAGCGCGCCCAGGCGCGGTGGGCCTGGTACAGAGGCCGGGGGTCGATGTCGCAGGCGTATTCGAAGTACTCGAAGGCGCCCGCGAAGTTGCGCGCCTCCAGGCGCCGCTTGGCCTCGTCGAACTGGGTGGTGGCGTCCAGCAGGTCCGTGCGGATGCGGAACTGCTCCGCGGTGGAGGGCCGGCCGGTGTTGCTGCGCGCCTTCTCCCGGTGCGCCTGCCGGCGCTTCTTCCACAGCGCGTTCTGCTCCGGCTCCGACAGCAAGCCGTAGGCCCGCGCGTACGCGGCGAGCATCCCTTCCGCCTTCTCCTTCAGCTCCGAGGTCTGGAAGCGCAGCGGAGAGAAGCGGTCCGCGGCGGCGAGGAACGCCTTGCGCAGCGCCACCGGCTGCACGTCCTCCGGCACGTCCAACAGCGCGAACGGATCCAGGCCGCGGTGGTTGAGGAACGCGCCCACGAGCGCGTTGCGCGCGGCCTCGTCCTCGTCCGCGAAGGGCGTGCCGGACGGGGCCTGCGCCGGCACGGGCACCGGCGTGGAGACGGGCTCCGGGGTGGGCGCGGCGGCGGGGGCCTTGCGGGCCAGCTCCTCGGCTCTCGCGTCCGCGTCCTCCGCGAAGCCCGCCACGCCCAGCAGGCACAGCGCGTAGAGCCGGCGCAGCACGGAGTCCATCTCGAAGCCGGTGCGCTCCAGCAGCTCGTTGAAGGTGGGCCGCTGACGCAGGGCCTGGAACAGGCGCGCGTCCTTGGAGGACAGCTTGGGGGCGGACTCCACGCCGGGCATCTGCCCGAAGCGGCGGTCGTCCGTGAAGGTGAAGTGCGTGGCGACGGTGTCGAAGGGCAGCTGGGTGGAGACGCCCGTGAGGATGAGCTGCGCGGTGTTGGCGCGCACGGTGGCGTCCGGGTGCTCCACGTCCGCGATGAGGCGGTACTTCGCCTCCGTCCAGCGGAAGCAGTCCAACAGCTTGTGCGCCAGGTTCGCCTGGAGCTGCTTGTAGAGGTCGAAGGGGCTGATGAGCCCCTTCTGCACGAGCAGCCCGCCCAGCTGCATGCCCGAGGACACGCTCTCCGCCAGGGACTTCTGGTAGTCGCCTTCAGTCAGGCGGCCCTTCTCCACCAGGTACTTGCCCAGCGTCTCGTGCAGGAGGTTGGAGTTGCACCCCACCGGCGCGCCGTCCTCGAAGGTGATGCGCTTCTCGCGCTGGCGCACCTTGAGCTCCAGCGTGCAGGTGCGCTCCTCCACCATCAGCGCATGCAAGAGCAGCGGGAAGGGCGTGTCCGCCAGCAGGCCCTCGCGCTGGCGCAACACCTGGGACGGCAGGGGGAACATGCGCGGAAAGCCTACTACTACTCCGCGTCGTCGCCGCCCATGTCGTCCGCGGCGTAGGGCTCATCCTCATAGACGCCGTAGGGGCCGTAGGTGTCGTGAGTGGGCAGGAAGCGGGTCAGGTACGCCCCCACGCCCATGAACACCAGGGCCACGGCGGCGTACGTCAGCGGGCGGGACGGACGGGCCCGGTACGCCCACCAGCGGTCGCGGCGCTTCTGGAAGCGCGGGGCGATGGCGTACTCGCGCCAGGCGGCGTCGCGGGCGTCCTTTGCCTCGATGTCCAGCCCCTCCTTGTCCAGCGCGCGCGACAGGAGCACGCGCCCCTCCACGGAGCCCTGACGCACCTGGAGGAAGCGCTCCAGGGCCTCACGCGCGCCCTTGAAGTCGCCGCGCAGGAGGCGGAAGCGGCCTCGCTCCAGGTCGATGGCGCCCTGGCGGTAGTCGGCGTCCAGGCGCTCGGCCTCGGTGAGCAGCAGCTCGCCCCGGGGCGCGTCGCCCGCGCCCAGGTAGGCCACGCCCAGCAGGTAGAGGGTGTCCACGTCGTCGTCGCCCGCGTCCAGGTTGGGGCGCAGCAGGTCCACCGCCTCCTGGTAGCGCTTCTGGCCCACGCGGATGTCGGCCAGCTCCGCGCGGGCGCGGCGGTCGTGGGTGTTGGTGAGGATGGTGCCCGCGAGCTCCCCCGCGCGCTGCCACCGCTTGAAGGCGCGCATGGGGCTGGGCAGCACCTGCAACGTGAACCGGTCCGCCGCGAACAGCAGCACGGCCAGCAGCCCCAGGGACAGCAGCGGGCTGCCCGTCAGCATGGTGAGGCCCATCCACATGAACCACTTGGTCAGCACGGTCGACTCGTCCTTCCTGGATCCACCTACAGCAGCCGCGCGCAGATGGCGCTGTGCACGTCCGCCCCCCGCTCCGTCAGGGCCAGCCTGCGGCCATGACGCGTGGCGAAGCCGTGGGCCACCAGCCGCTCCACCTCCGCGCGCCGGGGCTCCACGGGCTGGCCGTATCGCTCACAGACGGCCTCCCAGTCCACCCCCGACACCAGGCGCAGGCCCATGCTCAGCCGCTCGGCGAAGAGCTCCTCGGGGCCCAGGTCCTCGCGGCTCGCCTCCGGGAGCCTCCCCTCCTCCACCGTGCGCAGGTAGGCCTCCGGGCTCCGGAGGTTCACGTAGCGGTGGGGCGTGGGGGACAGCAGCATGCCGGTGGCGCCAACGCCCAGGGCCAGGTACTCGCCGCCGGTCCAGTACAGCGCGTTGTGACGGGAGCCGAGGCCGGGGCGTGCGTGGTTGGACACCTCGTAGCGGGTGAGGCCGTGCGCGCCGTACACGTCGCGCACCACCTGGGCCATGGCCACCACGTCGTCGTCCTCCGGCAGGGAGAGCTCGCCGCGGTCCAGTTGCTTGGACAGCGGCGTGGACTCCGCCAGCACCTCGCGCTCCACCGTCAGCGCGTAGGTGGACAGGTGCTCCGGCTCCAGCGCCACCGCGCGGCGTGCGTCCGCCTCCACCTGCGCGACCGTCTGGCCGTGCACGCCGTAGATGAAGTCCATCGCCACCACCGGGAAGGCCGCCTGACGCGCCGCCGCCACCGCGCCCTCCACCATGGCGGCGTCGTGCGCGCGGCCCAGCGCCTTCAGCGTCTGAGGCTGGAAGGACTGCACGCCCAGGGACAGCCGGTTGATACCCGCGGCGCGGTAGCCGGCGAAGCGCTCCGCGTCCGCGCGCTCCGGGTTGCCCTCCAGCGAGACTTCCAGGCCGGGGGCGAGCGACATGCGCGCGGCGATGCCCTCCAGCACGCGCGCCACGTGGCGGGGGTGCCACAGGGACGGCGTGCCGCCGCCCAGGAAGAGGGACTCCAGCGGCTTCGTGCGCAGCGACGGGTCGGCGGCGAGCCGCGCATCCAGCTCCGCCAGCACCGCGTTCGCGTAGCGCTCCTCTGGCACCTGGCGCGCTACCGCCACCGCGAAGTCGCAGTAGGGGCACTTGGCCAGGCAGTACGGGAAGTGCAGGTACAGCCCGAAGCGGGCCGCCTGCATGCCCGTCAATGGGTCCGTGGGCGCGGCGAAGGACATGGAGGTCCAACCTCTACTTCAGAGCCTTCAATTGCGCTTCCAGCCGCGCCACCTTCGCCTTGGCACTGGCAGCCGATTCGAGCGCTGCCTCGGCCGCCATCAGCTTGCGCTTCATGGAGGCCACGTCCGCCTTGAGCTGGTCGCGCTCCGCCGCCAGGTCCGCGGGTCCGTCCGCGCCGGCGGCAGGGGCCGCCGCGAGCTTCGCTTCGAGCGCCTGGCGGGCCGCCTGCTCCGCCTTGAGCGAAGCGCTGACCTGGGCGAGCCGGGCCTCCAGCGCGGCCTTCTCCGCCTGCCGTGTGTCACCCGCCTGAGCCTGGGATTCGCCGAGCTTCGCCTCCAGCGCGGCCCGCTCCACGTGCTCCGCTTCGAGCGCGGCGCGAGCCTCCTCGAGTTGCGACTCCAGCGCCGCCTTCACGCCCTGCTCCTCCAACAGCGTGACGTCGGACTGCGCGAGCTTCGCCTCCAGCAGCGCCTTCGCGTTCTGCTCCGACGTGAGCTTCGCTTCGAGCGCGGCCTTCGCCGCGTCCAGGTCCTTCACGCGGGCCGCCTGCGCTTCGGCGACGCGCCGCTTGGACTCGGAGGCTTCCAGCGCGCCCTCCACCATCTTCACGCGCTGCTGGAGCCGGTCCACCTTGTCCGCTTCCGCGCGGGCCGCCTCCAGCTGCTCGCCGAGGGAGACCAGCTCATCGCGCTGGCCGTCATGTCCCGCGCTCAGCGCCTCGGCGCGGCCCTCGGCCTCGGCGGCCTGCACCCGGGCGTCCGCGATCTCGGCTTCCACCGCCTCACGGCGGGCGCGCTCCAGCGACAGCTCCTCCTGGGCCTTGGCGACCAGGGCCTGCTGGCGCTGCACCTCCGCCTCGCGCTGGCCCGCGGCCGTCTCCAGCATGGACACGCGCGCGGAGTAACCCACGCGCTCCGCCTGCGTGGTGGCGAGCTTGCGCTCCACGGCGGCCAGCTGCTGCTGGTGCGCCTCACGCTCGGTCTGCGAGGCCGTGGACTGGGCGGTGAGCTCCGCCAGCTGGGCCTCCAACGCCGCCGCCTTCGCCTCGGCCTCGTGGACCCGGACCTCGGCCTCGTGCACCGCTTCGCCGAGCGCCGCCGCGTCCGACTCCATCCGGTCGCGCAGCGAGACCTGTTCGACCTCCGCGGCCTCCAACACCTCGCGCAGGGAGGCCAGCTCCGACTCGGTCATGCGCGCGCGGACCTCCGCGGCCTCGACCTCCGAGCGCGCGGCTTCACGCGCCTGGGCGACCTCCGCCTCCAGCTCGCGCACGCGCGCCTGGACCCGGGCGACCTCCGCGGCGCGGCCCTCCAGGGCACTTCTGAGCGAGGGCAGCTCCGCGGCCTCCGCCGTGCGAGCGGTGAGCGCGGCGCGCAGACCCACCGCGTCCGCGTCCTTCAGCGCGAGCGCGCGCTCCAGCTCCGTCACCTGCGTCTGGAGCGTCTTGAGCCCGTCCTCCACCACCGCGAGCTGCCGGCGCGCGGCGTCCCGCTCGCCCTCCATCCCCTTCGCGTGGGTTTGCGCCTCCTCCAGCGAGCTGCGCGACCAGTCGCTTTCGCTCTCCAGGGCACCCATGGCGCCCTTCGCCTCCGAGAGCGCCGTCTCCAGCTGGCTGATGTTGAGCGCCTGCGCGTCGCGCTCGGTGGTCAGCCGCTCCACGTCCGCGAGCAGCGACTGGTACTGCTCCTGGACCGCCTCCAGCGCGCCCTGCGCCTCGGACTTGCCGGAGGCCAGCTCCGCCATGCGGTCCTGCGCGAGCCCCAGCGCCTCCTTCGCGCCGACCAGCTCCTCCGCCATCGACCCGCGCGACTCGCGCTCGGCGTGGAGCTCCTCCGTCAACCGGGGGACCTCCGACTCCACCTCCGCCAGCGCGCGCGTGAGGTCCTTGCGGTCCGCCTCCGACGCGGCGAGCTCCGCCTCCAGCGAGGCGACCTTCGCCTGGGCCAGCTTCAGCCGCTGCTCGTCCTGCGCGGATGGCGCCGGCGCACCGCCGCCGCCTTCCTTGCGCGCCTTCTCCAGCGAGGCCTTGAGCTGGGTGACTTCGCCCTCGCGCTCGGCGTACAGCGCGCGCGCCCGGGCCAGGGTCTCCGTCTTCTGCTTCAGGATGCCCCGGAAGAACTCCAGCTTTTCCTCCGGCGAGCCTCCCATGGGCAGCCGGGGCTCGGCGGGCTCCGCGAAGGGGTCCCCCTTGCCGGGGCTGCGCGCCGCGGCCGCCGGGGACGGAGGCGTGGTCGTGGGCAACCCTCCACCCCCGATGGGCGCGGGGTTCGTGGGCACCCGGGCAGCGGGCGCGGCGGCAGGGGCCGCGGGCAGGCCTGCGGCGGGCCGCCGGGGCGGCAG
>NZ_RAWR01000187.1:0-21691 GCF_003986945.1 Corallococcus sp. AB018
GCCCGCTCCAGCTTCCGCATGTCGTATGCTGTCAGCCCCAGCTCGGCAGGGCTCCTTGCCGGTCGCATGCTCCAGAAACTGCGCATGCGACCCGGATTTGTCTCGGAACTTCTGGCGACCTACTTAGGCACAGAGGCCTGAACGCGGGTGCATGCGGTCACTCACCGGGATTGGGGGCATTGATGCGGAAGGCACATGCGGTGGCGGCGTCGATGGTGGCGCTGATGCTGGGGCAGACGGGCTGCTATCGGACGAGCATCGTCACGAACCTGCGGCCGGAGCCCAAGGTCCACCAGGACCGGCAGTGGTTCACGGCGGTGGGCCTGTTGCCCGTGTCGAGTCCCCCTGGCAGCGAGTGCAAGAACGGCATCGCGTGGGCGCAGAGCCGCGCGACCCCCAGCGACTTCCTCATCCAGGCGGGCCTGGCGGTGGCGGGCGCGTTCATCGGGTCGGCGGTGTGCGCTGGCGGCAACCGCACTGACGAGGAACAGGGCAACTGCGCCGCGATTGGTCTGCTGGTGCCCACGCTCCTGGTGGGCTCGCGCACCGTGGCCTACGCCTGCGCGTCGGAGTCCCAGAACGTCAATCCGCGGCAGGACCTGGGCCAGGAGACGCCGGCCCGCGTGCCGGACTCCGTGAACGCACCGGAGGAGGGTGAGGTCCCGGTGCTCGACGCCCCGACTCCGCCGCCGCTGCCGCCGCCCGGCTCCGTGCCGGATTCGAGCCCCGGACTCTGAAATACATCCGGACGCGGCGCGCGAAGGTGTCCGCGCCGCGCCCGGAGGTGTCTGTCTATTCGCCGCGCCGCTTGGAGCGCGTCCGGGCCCAGCCCTCGTTGGACTGGTTGCGCTGCACCCGCTTGTGCTCGCGCTGCGCGGTGGCGTCCGTCTGGCGGTGCTGGAAGGCCTGCTCGCGCAGGAGCTTCGCGAAGTTCGCGCGCCGCTCCTCGGGGATCGTGCCGTTCTCCACCGCCGCCCTCACCGCGCAGCCCGGTTCACCCTGGTGGCCGCAGTCGCTGAAGCGGCAGCCGGTGGCCAGCGCGAGGAGGTCCGCGAAGGCGTTGGCCAGGCCCTCCTCGTCGTCGCCCCACAGGCCCAGCTCGCGCATGCCGGGCCCGTCGATGATGAGGCCGCCGTGCTCCAGCACGAACAGCTCGCGGTGCGTGGTGGTGTGCCGGCCCTTGTCGTCCTCTGGCCGCACGGGCTGGGTGACGAGTCGCGCGGCGTCCAGCAGCCGATTGGCGAGCGTGGACTTGCCCACGCCGGACGAGCCCAGCAGCACGCCAGTCCTTCTGGGAGGAAGCCGTGCGCGCACGTCCTCCACGCCCATGCCCGTTCGCGCGCTCACCGCGAGCACGTCCACGCCGGGGGCCAGGGCCTCCACCTCCAGGACGCGCCCGGCCGCGTCGTCCGCGAGGTCCGCCTTGCTGAGGAGCACGACGGGCGTGGCGCCGCTGTTCCAGGCCACCGTGAGGGACCGCTCGATGCGGCGGGGGTTGAAGTTGCCGTCCAACCCCACGACGAGGAACACCACGTCCACGTTGGCGGCGATGAGCTGGCCGTCGTGTTCGCTGCCCGCCTCGCGGCGCTTCAGGAGGCTGCGGCGGGGCAGCACGGAGTGCATCAGCGCCTCTCCGTCACCGGACGCGGGCGGTTGCAGGAGGACCCAGTCGCCCACGGTGGGCAGGGCCTCCGGGCCCTGGGCCTGATGGAGGAGGCGTCCGGAGGCGCGCGCGAGGAAGGCCGCGCCGGCGGTCTGCACGGTGAGCAGTCCCCGCTGCTGGCGCACGACGCGCCCGGGGACGAGGGACGAGGAGGAAGACGACTGCGAGACGGTGTTGGACAGCGCGAGGTCGAGGTCGGGACCCCAGCCGAGGGTTTCAAGTGACACTTGGGGAACTCCGGGCAGAGCGATGCCTGGGGCGCGGGGAGAGGACTCCGGGGCGCCGGGCGTGAAGGAAGCGGGGCTCGCGCTGCGACGGACGACGGTGATGCGACCGGCTCAGCGGATGGGCGCCCGCGTGGCGGACAGGGCCGCGACGACGACAAGGGGCGGAGTCATCAGGACGGGTCTCCTCAAGGTGCGTGGAACCACCGGCGGTCATCGCCGTTCCGTGCGGGACCCTAACAATTCCTGTCGGCCGCTGGCCACCCCCGTGCGTTTTCCCCCTTGAACCTCACGCGACGTGAGGTTGTACCCATGACATCCAGTCACGCGAAGACCGTGGCTGGAAAGGGGTGAGGCATGCAGCACACGGAGCTGAAGGTCGGGGAGCTGGCCCGGCGCACGGGGCTGTCCATCCGCGCGCTGCACCACTACGACGAGATTGGGTTGCTCAAGCCCTCGGCGCACACGGCGTCGGGGCATCGGCTCTACACGGCGGAGGACATTGCCCGCCTGAGTCACATCCTGTCGCTCAAGCAGCTCGGGTTCTCGCTGGAGGAGATTGCCGAGACGCTGGGCCGGGCGGACTTCTCCGCCCTGCGCGTGGTGGAGCTGCGGCTCCAGCGGGCCCGGGAGCAGCTGGCGGAACAGCGTCAGCTCTGCGACCGCCTGGATTCCCTCGCACGGCAGCTGCGCGCGGCGGAGCCCGTCTCCGCCGACGACTTCCTACAGACCATCGAGGCCATGACCATGTTCGAGAAGTACTACACCCCGGAGCAGTTGAAGGAGCTGGAGGCCCGTCGCCAGGCGATGGGTGACGACGCCATCAAGCAGGTGGAGGCCGAGTGGCCCCGCCTCATCGCGAGCATGCGCGAACAGATGGAGCAGGGCGCCGACCCCGCGTCCGAGCCGGTGCGAGCCCTGGCCACGCGCTGGCGCGAGCTCGTCCGCGCCTTCACGGGCGGCAACCCCGGCATGGAGAAGTCGCTCCAGACGATGCACCAGCAGGAGCCGCGGATGGCCCAGCGTCAGGGCCGCGACCCGAAGCTCATGGAGTACGTGGGCCGGGCCATGGCCTGTCTGGACGCGCCGAAGTAAAGCCAGACACGGCGACGGCCGCCAGCGAAGGGCTGGCGGCCGTGGCTGTCATGCAAATGCAGCTCGCTGAAGGCTACTGGCCGCCAATGGTGCCATTGGAGCCATTGGAGCCACCGGTGCCGGTGCCGCCCACGCCGCCCATGGTGCCGCCGGAGCCGCTGGTGCCGGTGCCTCCGACGCCGCCCGTGCCAGTCGTGCCGCTGGTGCCGCCCGTACCGGTGCCGCCCGGGTTGATGACGGTCGAGCCGTTGGACTCGTTGCCGGGCTCGGTGGCGCCGGTGGTGCCGGTGCCCGTGCCGCCAATGGTGCCGGTGCTGCCGGAGCCACCAATGGTGCCGTTGCTACCGGAGCTGCCGACGCCGGTGGTGCTGGTGCCCGCGCCGCCGTAGGTGCCGGTGCTCGTCGAGGGCGGCGTGTACGTGCCGGTGGACGGCGAGGTGCTCCCGGTGCCGTAGGTGTCCGTGCTGGAGCCGGTGGTGCCCGTGCCCGTGCCGATGCCGCTGGTCCCGGTGCCGCCGGTACCGGAAGTGCTACCGCCCGTGGTGCCGGTGCCGGTGGTGCCCGGAGTCGGGTTCACGCCGGTGCCAGAGCCACCCGTGCCGGTGGCGGTGTTGCCCGTCTGCACGCCCGTGGAGTTGTTGGTGCCGGGCGTGACCGTGCCCGACGAGCCAGCGGTGCCTGTCTGCCCGCTGTTGATCATCTCTGGCGAAGCGCCCGAGGAGCCGGGGGTCGTCCCGGGGCTCGAACCGTCGCCTACCTGCTGGGCGAGCGCGCTGGTGGAGAGCAAGAAGCTGAAGGCCAGTGCCGCGGTGCCAATGGAGCGTCGCATGTCAGGAATCCTTTCCCCTCGCTTGAGGCGTAAAGGTGTGTGCTTCACCGGACAGGGCAACCCGTCAGGACCAGCCGGCACAAGGCAGGCCGCCAGCTCGCAGGTCATTCATGGGACGAAGCACGCGGGACAGGGCTTGCACGCACGCGCGCCCTGCGCGCTCAGGGCGGTGGGCAGGGGTGTCGTGCGAGGGGCGCGATATCCAGGACGACAGGCCAGGCACGCGCCTCCGCCTCTTCTTCCGGTGTCAGCGAGCCGGCCATGCGCATGCGGCGCAGCCGTCCATCCCTGCGCGGCTGAAGGCGGTCGATGAAACATTCGGGGTGCTTCCGCCACCGTGGATCATCATTCATGGTCACGAGCAGCGCCGCCTCCGCCAGCGTGAGGTCCGAAGCCTCCTTTCCCAGGTAGTGCCGGGCCGCTTCGGGCAGGTCGCGGAGGCCATGTCCCAGCGGCATCCGCCGCGCTTCGAAGGCCAGCAGCTCCTCCGCCGTCCAGTGACGCGTGAGCCAGATGCCCAGCGTCAATCGCTCATGCAACAGCAGGAGAGCCGACCCCTCCGGGTGCCAACGCCGGGCGACCGTGTCCGCGAGCGTCCATCCCGGAGGCACATCCATCCGAGAAGGTTTGGACACGATGGTGCGTGTCACGGTCCACGCGACGGTCCAGGGCCGCACGGGCTTCACCGTCATCGAGCCCCCGGGCTCGTACAGGCTCCAGTACACCCGGGCGAGGTTCGCCGGCAGCCGGTCGGTGGCGCTTGGCGGAGTGGGAAGCGAGGGAAGCCTTCGCAGCAGCACCTGGTACATGCCCTCCATCGCGGCCAGGAGCCCCACGAACATGAGGCCCAACGCGCACAGTCCGAGGCCCACGAGCCGCATCCGCCGACGGAAACGCCATGAGAAAGGCATGCCCTCCACGGATTGCAGGGCGTGGGCCACGTCCGGGGTGTCCAGCAGGCGGGCATTCGTGTCGCGGTGAGCAGTCTCCGCCCCGTTTCTGTGCTGTCCTCCGGTCCCGGGAGGAGCGTGCGTGAGCGGACGGGAAGGGCATCTGGCGGCGGGCCGCAAGAGCGCGCGCCTCGCGCGGAGCGTGGGCGCCCGTGCATGGCCGCTCACGCTCGTCATCGCCGCGGGACTGGGCCTGCTGCTCTACGTCTCCACCACCAGCCTGCCGTACCTCATCGCCTCACCCGCCGGAGACGCGCACCTGGGCGCACTCAATGACTGTCTGGCGCGGCAGCTCGAAGGGGTCACGCGGCTGGGCTGGGCCGTGGCGCCGGACGCGTCGCGCGCGGCGGTGTTCGGGCCCCGCGTCGTCGCGGTCTGCGGCGACGATGGCTCGCACTCGCGCTTGGAGATCCCCGGCACCACCGCGCTCGCCTTCGACGGCGCACGCCGTCTGTGGGCCGCCGCCGGAGGCCACCTGCTGCGGGAGCGGGGAGGCGCGCTGCTGCCGGTGGGCGACATCACTCCACCGGAATGGCTGATCGGCCACGCGGGCGGAGTCCTCGCGCTGGATGCCTCCGGGCTGCTCGTCTCCGTGGCGACGGACGGCAAGGTGCTGGGCCAGGCGCAGGTGCCGGGTCCAGGAGGCCGTCTGTCCATCGGTCCTGGCGGCGTGCTCGCGGCGGTGGAGTGGGGCGGCGGCGTCATCGTCTACGACGCGCGCACCCTGGAACTGGTGCGGGCGGAAGCCCCGTGCGCCGTGGAGTTCCTGTGGTGGCTCGACACCGCGGATCAGGTCCTGCTCGCCTGTGGCGCCACTGCTTCCCCGGACGCATCGGGGCCGGGCTCACTGCGCTTCGATGTCCGCACGGGAGCACGCGAAGTGATGCCCGCACGCACTCGCGCGCCTGCCCGGAGGCTCTCGGGGCGGGCGTTGTATGTGCAGGGGTGCGATGGCTTCCCGTGCACCGCCTCGCCTCCCTGAAACTGTTATGGGGAGGTTTCTCCTCGGGCCCGCGACTGCGACCCGGGGCTTTCGGGGTTGGTGGGGCTCAGGCCCAGGCACGGCGTTCAGTGCCTGACAGCTGGGGCCATTCCGCCCCAGCTTTACATTCGACAAACCCGCGAACTCATTGGACGTTCCTGGGATCGCGGGCCGGTTTCGCAGGACCGGTCGCAACGCTTCCGCCGATCAGGGGTTTCATTCGTGGACGACACCAAGGCTTCCAGCTCCTCCGCTCCCCGCAAGCGCGCCAACGGCCGAAAGACAGCCGCCACCGCCGCAAGCCAGGACGCTGGCCCTCCAGGCGCCCGCTCGCAGGGCAACGTCGCGGCCAACCGGCTGAGCAACGTGGAGGCGACGCGTGCCGAGCCCGCGCCCGCCCGCCGTGCTCCCTCGCGAAGCCGCAACGGCAACAGCCGCCCGGCCGCTGATGGCGGCCTGCGCCCCGGTGGCCCTCCTCCGCTCCAGCAGTTGCTGGCGGCGCTCCGGGCCGTGCAGGGCGGTGACTTCTCCGTGCGGCTGCCGTCGGGCGCGCAGGACGTGGTCATGGATGAGATTGCCCGCGCGTTCAACGCGGTGGTGACGCTCAACTCCACGCTCACCCACGAGATCGTCCGCGTGGAGCGCGTCGTCGGCCGCGAAGGCCGCATGGGCGAGCGCGTGAACCTGGGCGACGTGCGCGGCGACTGGGCCACCAGCGTCCAGTCCATCAACGCCCTCATCGGCGACCTGGTGCAGCCCACCACGGAAGTCGCCCGCGTGCTGGTGGCGGTGGCCGAAGGCGACCTCACCCAGAAGATGGCGCTGGAGATCGACGGCCAGCCCGTGAAGGGCGAGTTCCTCCGCATCGGCACCACCGTGAACGCGATGGTGGATCAGCTCAACAGCTTCGCCGCCGAAGTGACGCGCGTCGCGAAGGAAGTCGGCACGGAAGGAAAGCTGGGCGGCCAGGCCGACGTGAAGGGCGTGTCCGGCGTGTGGAAGGACCTCACGGACAACGTGAACGTCCTCGCCGGCAACCTCACCGCGCAGGTGCGAAACATCGCGGAAGTGACGACGGCGGTGGCCCGCGGCGACCTGTCCCGCAAGATCACGGTGGACGTGAAGGGCGAGGTGTTGGAGCTCAAGAGCACCATCAACACGATGGTGGACCAGCTCAACAGCTTCGCCTCCGAAGTGACGCGCGTCGCGCGCGAAGTGGGTACGGAAGGAAAGCTGGGCGGTCAGGCCGCGGTGTCCGGCGTGTCCGGCACGTGGAAGGACCTCACGGACAACGTGAACTTCATGGCGTCCAACCTCACGACGCAGGTGCGCGGCATCGTGAAGGTGGTGACGGCGGTCGCCAACGGTGACCTCACCCAGAAGCTGATGGTGCCGTCGCAGGGTGAAATCGCCGCGCTGGGCGCCACGCTGAACAACATGACGGACACGCTCAACGTGTTCGCGCAGCAGGTGACCAGCGTCGCGCGCACGGTGGGCGTGGAGGGCAAGCTGGGCGCCCAGGCCCAGGTGCCCGGCGCCGCGGGGACGTGGAAGGACCTCACGGACAACGTGAACCTGATGGCGTCCAACCTCACCAGCCAGGTGCGCAACATCGCGGAGGTCTCCACCGCCGTCGCCAATGGCGACCTGTCGCGCAAGATCACCGTGGACGTGAAGGGCGAGGTGCTGGAGCTCAAGAGCACCATCAACACGATGGTGGACCAGCTCCGCGCGTTCGCCGCGGAAGTGACCCGCGTCGCGAAGGAAGTGGGTACGGACGGCAAGCTGGGCGGTCAGGCCGCGGTGCCCGGAGTCGGCGGCACGTGGAAGGACCTCACGGACAACGTGAACAGCATGGCCTCCAACCTCACCACCCAGGTGCGCAACATCGCCCTGGTGACGACGGCGGTGGCCACCGGTGACCTGTCCAAGAAGATCACCGTCGACGCGCGCGGCGAAATCCTGGAGCTGAAGAACACCATCAACACGATGGTGGACCAGCTCAACAGCTTCGCCTCCGAAGTGACCCGCGTGGCGCGTGAAGTCGGCACGCACGGCAAGCTGGGCGGTCAGGCGGAAGTGAAGGGCGTGTCCGGTACGTGGAAGGACCTCACGGACAACGTGAACTTCATGGCGTCCAACCTCACCACCCAGGTGCGAGGCATCGCCAAGGTGGTGACCGCGGTCGCGAATGGCGACCTCACCCAGCGCCTGAAGATGGAGGCCAAGGGCGAGGTGGCGGAGCTCGCGGACACCATCAACGCGATGACCCAGACGCTCTCCATCTTCGCGCAGCAGGTGACGGACGTCGCGCGCACGGTGGGCGTGGAAGGCAAGCTGGGCGCCCAGGCCGTGGTGCCGGGCGTCGCGGGCACGTGGAAGGACCTCACCAACAACGTGAACCTGTTGGCGAACAACCTCACCGATCAAGTCCGTAACATCGCCGAGGTGACGACGGCGGTCGCGAAGGGCGACCTGTCCCGGAAGATCACCGTCGACGCGAAGGGCGAGGTGCTGGAGCTCAAGAGCACCATCAACACGATGGTGGACCAGCTCCGCGCGTTCGCCTCGGAAGTGACGCGCGTCGCGAAGGAAGTGGGCACGGACGGCAAGCTGGGTGGTCAGGCCGACGTGAAGGGCGTGTCCGGCGTGTGGAAGGACCTCACGGACAACGTGAACAGCATGGCCTTCAACCTCACCACCCAGGTGCGCGGCATCGTCAAGGTGGTGACGGCGGTGGCGGACGGCGACCTGTCCCAGAAGCTGGTGATGGAGGCCAAGGGTGAAATCGCCGCGCTCGCGGACACCATCAACGCGATGACGCAGACGCTGTCCGTCTTCGCGCAGCAGGTGACGGACGTGGCGCGCACGGTGGGCGTGGAAGGCAAGCTGGGCGCCCAGGCGGAGGTGCCGGGTGTCGCCGGTACGTGGAAGGACCTCACGAACAACGTGAACCTGCTGGCCAACAACCTCACGGCCCAGGTGCGAAACATCGCGGAGGTCACGACGGCGGTCGCGAACGGCGACCTGTCCAAGAAGATCACCGTCGACGCGAAGGGCGAGGTGCTGGAGCTCAAGAGCACCATCAACACGATGGTGGACCAGCTCCGCGCGTTCGCCGCGGAAGTGACGCGCGTCGCGAAGGAAGTCGGTACGGAAGGCAAGCTGGGCGGTCAGGCCGACGTGAAGGGCGTGTCCGGCGTGTGGAAGGACCTCACGGACAACGTGAACGTCCTCGCCGGCAACCTCACGGACCAGGTGCGAAACATCGCCAAGGTGACCACGGCGGTGGCCAACGGCGACCTGTCCCAGAAGATCACCGTGAGCGTGAAGGGCGAGGTGTTGGAGCTGAAGAACACCATCAACACGATGGTGGACCAGCTCCGCGCGTTCGCTTCGGAAGTCACGCGCGTCGGTAAGGAAGTGGGTACGGAGGGCAAGCTGGGCGGCCAGGCCGCGGTGCCCGGCGTCGCGGGCGTGTGGAAGGACCTCACGGACAACGTGAACGTCCTCGCCGCGAACCTCACGGACCAGGTGCGCAACATCGCCAAGGTCACCACGGCCGTGGCCTACGGCGACCTGTCGCAGAAGATCTCCGTGGAGGCGAGGGGCGAAATCCTGGAGCTCAAGAGCACCATCAACACGATGGTGGACCAGCTCCGCGCCTTCGCTTCCGAGGTGACCCGCGTCGCGAAGGAAGTGGGTACGGACGGCAAGCTGGGCGGTCAGGCCGCGGTGCCCGGAGTCGCCGGCACGTGGAAGGACCTCACGGACAACGTGAACAGCATGGCGTCCAACCTCACCAGCCAGGTGCGAAACATCGCGCTGGTGACCACGGCGGTCGCGAACGGTGACCTGTCCAAGAAGATCACCGTGGACGCGAAGGGCGAAATCCTGGAGCTGAAGAACACCATCAACACGATGGTGGACCAGCTCAACAGCTTCGCTTCCGAAGTGACCCGCGTGGCGCGTGAAGTGGGCGCGGAAGGCAAGCTGGGCGGTCAGGCGGAAGTGAAGGGCGTGTCCGGCACGTGGAAGGACCTCACGGACAACGTGAACTTCATGGCCCGCAACCTCACCACGCAGGTGCGCGGCATCGTGAAGGTGGTGACCGCCGTCGCCAACGGCGACCTCAAGCAGAAGCTGGTGGTGGACGCGAAGGGCGAAGTGGCCGCCCTGGCGGAGACCATCAACAACATGACCGACACGCTGGGCATCTTCGCGGAGCAGGTGTCCTCGGTGGCCCGCGAGGTGGGCGTGGAAGGGAAGCTGGGCGGCCAGGCCCGCGTGCCCGGTGTGGCCGGCACGTGGAAGGACCTCACGGACAACGTGAACTTCATGGCCTCCAACCTCACCACCCAGGTGCGCGGCATCGTGCGCGTGGTGACGGCGGTGGCCAACGGCGACCTGACCCAGAAGCTCATCGTGGACGCGAAGGGCGAAGTGGCGGCGCTCGCGGACACCATCAACAACATGACCGACACGCTGGGCACCTTCGCGGAGCAGGTCTCCACGGTGGCCCGCGAGGTGGGTATCGAAGGAAAGCTGGGCGGCCAGGCCCGCGTGCCCGGTGCGCGCGGCACGTGGCGGCAGCTGACGGACAACGTGAACCAGCTGGCCGGTACGCTCACCAGCCAGCTGCGCGCCATCTCCGACGTGGCCACCGCCGTGACCAAGGGCGACCTGACCCGCAGCATCACGGTCGTCGCCGAAGGCGAGGTCGCGGCGCTGAAGGACAACATCAACCAGATGATCGTCAACCTGCGTGAGACGACGCAGAAGAACCAGGAGCAGGACTGGCTCAAGACGAACCTGGCGAAGTTCAGCGGCATGATGCAGGGCCAGAAGTCCCTGGATGCCGTCAGCCGTCTCATCATGAGCGAGCTGACCCCGCTGGTGTCCGCGCACCACGGCGCCTTCTTCCTCTCCGACCCCGAGGGCGGCATGCCGTCCCTCAAGCTCACCAGCACCTACGCGTACCGGGAGCGCAAGCACCTGGCGAACCGCTTCCGCCTGGGCGAGGGACTGGTCGGCCAGTGCGCGCTGGAGAAGAAGACCATCCTGCTGACGCGCGTGCCGTCGGACTACATCACCATCTCCTCCGGGCTGGGTGAGTCCGCGCCGCTCAACATCATCGTCCTGCCCGTCCTCTTCGAGGGCGAGGTGAAGGCCGTCATCGAGCTGGCCTCGTTCCACCCGTTCAGCGCCATCCACCAGATCTTCCTGGATCAGCTGACGGAGAGCATCGGCGTGGTGCTCAACATGATCATGGCGAACATGCGCACGGAGACCCTGCTCTCCGAGTCGCAGCGCCTGACCCAGGAGCTCCAGAGCCAGTCGCGCGAGCTCACCCAGCAGCAGGATGAGTTGAAGCGCACCAACATCGAGCTGGAGGACAAGGCGAAGGAGCTGGCGGACCAGAACACCCGCGTGGAGGAGAAGAACCGCGAGGTGGAGCTGGCGCGCGTCAGCCTGGAGGAGAAGGCGGAGCAGCTCACCATCATCTCCAAGTACAAGAGCGAGTTCCTGGCCAACATGAGCCACGAGCTGCGCACGCCGCTCAACTCGCTGCTCATCCTCGCGAAGCTCCTGTCGGACAACAAGGACGGGAACCTCTCCAACAAGCAGGTGGAGTACGCGAACACCATCTACGCGTCCGGCGGGGACCTGCTCAGCCTCATCAATGAGATCCTCGACCTGTCCAAGGTGGAGGCGGGCAAGATGCAGGTGGAGCCCCGGGACATCGTCCTCACGGAGCTCAACCAGTTCATCGACCGCAGCTTCCGCCCGGTGGCGGACCAGAAGGGCCTCACCTTCCAGGTGGAGGTGCTGACGGGCACGCCGCGCCACGTGCGCACGGACCCGCAGCGGCTGCAGCAGGTGCTCAAGAACCTGCTCTCCAACGCCTTCAAGTTCACCGACGAGGGCGGCGTGAAGCTCACCGTGCGCCTGGCGGACAAGGGCATCCGCTTCGACCACGAGGCGCTGCGCCGCTCGCGCCACGTGCTGGCCTTCGCCGTGAAGGACACCGGCATCGGCATCGCCAAGGACAAGCAGCGCATCATCTTCGAGGCGTTCCAGCAGGCGGACGGCTCCACCGCGCGCAAGTACGGCGGCACCGGCCTGGGCCTGTCCATCAGCCGTGAAATCGCCAAGCTGCTGGGCGGCGAAATCCGCCTGGAGAGCGAGCCGGGCAAGGGCAGCACCTTCACCCTCTACCTGCCGCCGGAGTACCAGGGCGCGGACGAGGAGGGCGGGCAGGGCAACGACGAGGCCAGTCGCGCGCTGGGAGCCCTGCCGGAGACGCACGCCCCCCCGTCCACGTCCGGCATCGTCACGGCGACGACGCCGCTCGCGCCGCCGTCCCCGGTGGCCGAGCCGCAGGCCCACGTGCTGGACGCCGCGCTGCCCCCGCAGGTGGAGGGCTCGCACACGCCCGTCGTGGTGGAGGACGACCGCGAGCTCATCCGCGAGGGCGACCGCACCTTGCTCATCATCGAGGACGACCTGAAGTTCGCCCGCATCATGGTGCAGATGGCGCGCGAGAAGGGCTTCAAGGCCCTGGTCGCCACGCGCGGTGACAGCGGCCTGTCCATGGCGCACGAGTACCAGCCGGACGCCATCACCCTGGACATCCAGCTGCCCGTGGTGGACGGCTGGAGCGTGCTGGACCGCCTCAAGCGCAACCCGCGCACGCGCCACATCCCCGTCCACATCATCAGCGTGATGGACAAGCACCTGGGCAACACCCAGGGCGCGTTCGGCTACCTCACCAAGCCCGTGAGCAAGGAGGGGCTGGAGCGCGTCTTCGGACAGCTGTCGCGCTTCCTGGAGCGCCGCGAGCGCCGCCTGCTCGTCATCGAAGACGATGACGTGCAGCGCAACAGCCTCACCCAGCTGCTCAGCGACGGCGGTGACGTCGTCGTCACCGCGGTGGCGTCCGGCCAGGAGGCCCTCGCGAAGCTGGAGGAGAACGAGTACGACTGCCTCGTCATCGACCTCCTGTTGCCCGACATGGACGGCATCAAGCTGGTGGAGGAGGTGAAGACGCAGCAGCGCTTCCGCGACCTGCCCATCGTCGTCTACACCGGCCGTGAATTGACGCCCAAGGACGAGGCCCGTCTGCGGCGCTACACCGGCAGCGTCATCCTGAAGAGCGGCGCGAAGAGCCCCGACCAGCTGCTCAGCGACACAGCGCTCTTCCTGCACCGCCTGGACGAGAACCTCCCGGCGCGCGCGCGCGCGGCCCTGGCGCAGCGCAACGACCAGGACGCACCGCTGGCCGGCAAGAAGGTGCTCCTGGTGGATGACGACATGCGAAACATCTTCGCGCTCACCAGCGTGCTGGAAAATCACAGCATGCAGGTGGTCTTCGCGGAGAACGGGCGGGCTGCCATTGAGATGCTCGGTCAGCACCCCGACGTGGATGTCGTGCTGATGGACGTGATGATGCCGGAGATGGATGGCTATGAAACCATGCGTGCCATCCGCAAGGACCCCAAGTACGCCAGCCTCCCCATCATCGCTGTCACCGCGAAGGCGCTGAAGGACGACCGGGAGAAGTGCATGGCGGCCGGCGCGAGTGACTACCTGCCCAAGCCGGTGGATACCGATAAGCTGTTGGAACTGGTCCGGCTGTGGGTGAGTGCTTGATACTCAACGAGGACGATCCATCCTTGAGCCCCCTTGGCACTTCCGTCTGGAAGGGGGCAGCCCTAGCCTTGTTCGCCGTGTATCGGGTCCCCTGACCCACGCGCTCCCCCGCTGCGCACATGAACTCCACAGAGCACACTCCGGAACGTCCCCAGGAAGCCGCCGCCACCCCGCGCGCGGCCATCCTGATGGTGGACGACCATCCGGCCAACCTGCTGGCGCTGGAAGCCATCCTCGAGCCGTTGGGCCAGGACCTGGTGAAGGCGACCAGCGGCGAGGAGGCGCTCAAGCAGCTGTTGCAGCGCGACTTCGCGGTCATCCTGATGGACGTGCAGATGCCGGGGCTGGACGGGTTCCAGACCGCGGCGCTCATCAAGCAGCGCGAGCGCACGCGCACCATCCCCATCATCTTCCTCACCGCGCTCAGCCGTGACGCGGCGCATGTCTTCAAGGGCTACGCGCACGGCGCGGTGGACTACCTGCTCAAGCCCTTCGACCCGGAAATCCTCCGCTCGAAGGTCAGCGTCTTCGTGGACCTGTTCCTCAAGGAGCAGCAGCTCCAGCGCCAGGCGGCCCTCCTGCGCCAGCGCGACCGCGAGGCCCTGGAGCGCCAGAGCGCGCTGCGCTACCGGCGGCTCACGGAGTCCCTGCCGGAGCCCATGTGGGCGGCTCGCGCGGATGGGGCGCTGACGTACGCCAACCGCGCCTGGCGGGACTACACCGGCCACCACGAGGGGTATGAGCTGTCGCTCTCCTCGTTCCTCCTGGACGTGCACCCGGCGGACCGCGAGCGGATGCGCGGCGTGTGGAGCGACGGGGTGGTGCAGGTGCAGAGCAGCACGCAGGAGTTCCGGCTGCGTCGCAAGGACGGCGTCTACCGCTGGCACCTGGCGCGCGCGGTGCCGGAGCGCGACGAGCACGGGCAGCTGGTGGGCTGGCTGGCCATCGCCACGGACATCGACGACAAGCGGCGCGCGGAGGAGGCGCTGGGGCGCTTCAAGACGACGCTGGACGCCACGCTGGACTGCGTCCTGATGTTCACCCCGGACTCGCTCACGCTCGCGTACGCGAACGCGGGCGCGGCCAAGCAGCTGTCCTCCTCCGTGGAGGAGCTGGTGGGCCTGTCGGTGCTGGAGGTGGAGAGCGCCTTCGACGAGACGGGCTTCCGCAAGCTGCTGGCGCCGCTGATGTCCGGCACGCTGCCGTCGCAGACGTATTCCACCAACCACCGCCGCCGCGACGGCTCGGAGGTGCCGGTGGAGGTGGTGCTCCAGTACGTGGCGGAAGGGGAGGGCCCCGGCCGCTTCATCTCCGTGGCGCGCGACATCACCGAGCGCCAGCGCGCGGAGACGGCGCTGCGGCTGGCGAGCGAGGCGAAGGACGCGTTCCTCGCCGCCGCGAGCCACGAATTGCGCACGCCGCTGGCCGCGGCGAAGGGCCACGCGCACCTGGCGCTGCTCAAGCTGGGCGGGCAGACGGAGGCCGGCCCCGGCAAGTCGCTGCAGATCATCAACCGGCAGATCGACCGCATGGCGAAGCTGGTGGAGGACCTGCTGGACATCAGCCGGTTGCAGGCGGGGCGGCTGTCATTGGAGCTGGAGCCGTTTGATTTGTCGCAGCTGGTGCTGGAGACGCGGGACCGCATGGCGGTGCTGTCCCAGACGCACGAGCTGAAGGTGGAGGTCCCCGAGCGCCTGGAGGGCACGTGGGACCGGGGGCGGTTGGACCAGGTGCTGACGAACCTGTTGTCCAACGCCATCCGCTACTCGCCCGAAGGCGGCCAGGTGCTGGTGCGCCTGGCGGTGGAGGGCGACAGCGGCGTGCACCTGTCCGTGAAGGACCAGGGCGTGGGCATCCCCAGCGAGAAACAGCGCCTCATCTTCGAGCGCTTCGGCCGCGCGCACGGCAGCAAGTACGGCGGGCTGGGGCTGGGGCTCACCATCAGCCAGGGCATCGTGGAGCAGCACGGCGGCCGCATCTGGGCGGAGTCCACGGGCACGGTGGGCCAGGGCTCCACCTTCAACGTCTGGCTGCCCCGGCGCACGGAGGCCCAGGCGGCGACGCCGACGGAGTCCTCGCGCACGCCGAGCTGAACCTTCCGCGTCGGGTGGGGACGCGGCGGAGGGCTGCTTGCGTTCCCCGGGGACGCGGCGCGTGGGGCCGGTGTCTCTGGGAGGGCCGTTGGTATGGCGCGTGCTCAGGGACGGGGCATGTCCACTCCCTCGCGGCCCAACATCCTCATCCTGACGGTCGATCAGCTCCAGTTCCCCCCGCTCGCCTATGGGCCTGATGGCGGCTTCCTGCCGGCCATCAAGGACATCCTGGGCTTCGTGGACGAGGGAGGGGAGGACAACCCGTTCCGGAAGTTCTTCCCCGGCTTCGCGGCGCTGCGGAAGAACGCGGCGGTGTTCCGCAACCACACCATCGCGGCGTCGGCGTGCACTCCCAGCCGCGCGGTCATCTACACGGGGCAGTACGGCACGCGCACGGGCGTCACGCAGAC
Source organism: Corallococcus sp. AB018 (assembly GCF_003986945.1). Classification (NCBI taxonomy): domain Bacteria; kingdom Pseudomonadati; phylum Myxococcota; class Myxococcia; order Myxococcales; family Myxococcaceae; genus Corallococcus; species Corallococcus sp. AB018. Next base: position 15,900 of record NZ_RAWR01000187.1, read on the forward strand.
GGACGGCCTGTTCAAGAGCGGTGACGCGGCGGCCTTCCCGTGGCTGTCAGCGGATGGGATTCCGACGCTGGGGCACTGGTTCCAGAAGGCGGGCTACCACACGCACTATTTCGGCAAGTGGCATGTGAGCAATCCTCCGGACCACTCGCTGAAACAGTATGGCTTTGACGACTGGGAGTTGTCGTATCCGGAGCCGCACGGGGCCTCCATCAACAACCTGGGCGCGTTCCGTGACGAAGGCTTCGCGGACCTGGCGTGCGGCTTCCTGCGGCGGATGGCATTGGGTGAGCCGTACAACCGGGCGCTGGCGGAGCAGTCGTACGAGGCGCCCCGGGCCGCCGCGCCGGGTAGCGAGCCCCAGCCGTGGCTGGCGGTGGCGTCGTTCACCAATCCGCACGACATCGCGACGTATCCCATCCTGCCGCGGCAGTTGGATCCAGCGGGGCCCAAGGTGGGGCCGTTGATGGTGCCTACGGGGGGACGGTCGGTGGCGCCCACGGGGGGGACGTTCACGGTGCCGCTGAACCCGCTGGGGTTCCCGCAGGACAACGCGAGCGTGCCGTCGAACCTGCACGACACGTTGGAGAACAAGCCGGCCTGCCAGCGGGACTATGCGTACAAGGTGGGGCTCGCGCTGTCGTCGAAGACGGGCCTGACGATGCACCAGGCGAACGAGAACATCGACCCGGTGACGGTGACGTTGAACGCGGGCATCCCGTTCCAGCTGACGCACGACCCGGAGAAGGCGGCGCTGCGCTTCCAGCAGTACTACGCGTGGCTCATCCACCTGGTGGACGGGCACATCGAGCGGGTGCTGCGGACGCTGGACGAGACGGGGCTTCGGGAGAACACGGTGGTGGTGTTCCTCTCCGACCACGGCGAGTACGGCGCGGCGCACGGCTACCTGATGGAGAAGTGGCACACGTCCTACCAGGAGGCGCTGCACGTGCCGCTGGTGGTGCAGTTCTCCGAGGAGCAGAAGACGCGATACATCGACGCGCTGACGAGCCACGCGGACATCGTGCCCACGGTGCTGGGGCTGGCGGGGATTACCCGCGAGGAGCAGGCGGCGATCCGCACGGACCTGAGGCTCCACCGTCCGGTGCCGCCGTTCGTGGGCGCGGACCTGAGCCCGCTGGCGAGGGGAGAGTCCTCCACGGTGATGGAGCCCAACGGCACGCCGCGAGAAGGCGTCCTCTTCATCACGGACGACGAAATCACGGAGCCGCTGCCGCGCACGGGAGACCCGCACCAGATGCATGATGACGCGCTGTTCACCGTGTACACGCGAGCGGTGGAGCGGCTGAGGGAGCAGGGCAAGGTGCCCGGGTTGAAGCCTGGAGCGGTGTGCCAGCCCAACCACGTCCGCTGCGTACGCACGCCCCGCTGGAAGCTGGCGAGGACGTTTGACCCATCCGGAGAGCACGCGGACCAGTGGGAGCTCTATGACCTGGAGACGGATCCGCTGGAGATGGAGAACCTGCTCGTCTTCGACCAGCCGTTCCCGACGCTGATTCCGTCACTGCCGCGGGGGCTGTCCCGCGTGGAGGTGGAAGAGGCGGCGCGCGCGACGCATGCGCTGCTGGGGCGGTACGAGGTGGAGAAGCTGTCGCCCTGGCCGCAGGGTTAGAGGAACCGGCGGAGCCACTGGTTCGTGTCGTGTTGGTAGAGAGGGAGCCCTTCTCCTTCGTACTGGAAGAGGAAGGGCTCCATCAGCCGGGCCAGTGCGCGGTACTGGGGGGGGATGGCCTTCGTCTGTGTGTCGATGGGGTCTGGCCATTCGTCGAGGGTGACCAGGACGCGGTCTCCGTCCATGGGGAGCAGGGAGACCTCCGGGAAGGGGAGTGCGTTCCGGAGCGCGGTGATGCCGCCCATCTGTCCGAGCAGAGGCTGTCCCAGGAAGGTGAGCCAGTAGGGGCCCAGCGCGCGGGTCCCCAATCTGGAGCTGAAACCCGTGCCGTGATGGAGGTCCAGGCCGGGATATCGCGCGAGGAGTGATTCGATGAGGGACCACTTCGCCGCGCTCGACATACCGTGGGACGAAATGATGGCGAAGCTGGCGTATCCGAAGTTGAAGGGCAGCTCCCGAGCGAGCTCCAGTGCCAGTGTGCGCAGGTGGGCCGCACCGTTTTCCTGGAAGTAGTCTGTGGGAAAGGTGAAGGACACCGCGTTGATGGGGGCATTCCCGAAAGGGTTGTCGGGAGACCAGCCTTCGTACTCAAAAATGTAGCCGCTGGAGATCTCTTCTCCACCAGGGCTTTCCGACAGGTTCGCGTTCCCGCTGTAGCCCCAGGGGCGCTCAAGCATCTGCTGACGAACCACCCCCCAGCCCTTGTCATCAAGTTCCAGGATGTCTCCGTCATCCGTGCCGTACCAACCCAGCGAGCCCGGAGGAATGGCGCGGAGATAGGTTTGCAGGGCACGCCACACCGCAGGTGCAATCTCCTTGTGGTCGCGATGGATGAAGAAGCTGAGGCCGATGCCATCGCGGGCAGCGGCGATCGGAGGTGAACCTTTCGACCACAGGCGGATGGCAGGGTACTCCCTTGTCATGGCTTCACCTCTTTGACTCCTGCGCGGGGCGAAATGAGCAAGGCCTGCCCTCCCAGGGCTTCCTCATAGACGGTCCGCTGAGACATGCCGGCGTAGGTGCCCGTGCCATACCTTGCCCAGGCTGGCTCATTTGTGTCCGGACACGGGAACTTGAAGTCCAGGGTGAGCGCGGACTTGAGCAGGTTGCGGTCTCCGTGCAGGACGATGTCCGGCTTGATGGTGCCTCGGAGTTCCTCGGTGCAACCTTCGGCGATGAGTCGTGCTTCCTTCTCCCGGCTGATGGTCTCCAGGAAGCGTGCGTTCGGGTAGTAGCGGTAGCGCTGCTCAATGCTGTAGGGCGCGGGCCACAATTCCTTCAACACCGCTTCAGCGCACTGGAGGGCGAGCACGTGCTTCTGCTTGCCGAGTTGCATGGCCCGCGTCACGGGTTTGCCGCAGCGGTCCTGCTCCACTACCTCGGCGCACTCCTGGCGCGTCGGAGGCCTGTCGCGGAAGTAGCGCACGTTCCCCAGCTGCTCCGCCTGGACCGCGCACTCGGCGAGCTGCTTCTCTAGCTCATCCGCGTCATGGTCCTGCTGCATCAGCGCGAGCACGGCCGGAGGAATGGCCTTGACCAACGGTGAGGCGATGGCTTGGGTCGCGGCCCGCGCGGAGGCCTGCTCCGCCACATACGCCGCGTGCCGTGCCTTCCCAGCGGTCTCCGAATCCACGAATCCCAGTTCTCCGTGCCGGGAATGCCGGGAACCGCCAGCACACGCCGTCAGCAGGACGCAGACAATCCAGAGATTCGTCACGGGACGCACGTGCCGGACTCTATTGCCTCCTCTGGCGATGTCGTCAGCGGCTCGCGTGTGCGGGGGAGCCCTGGTCTAATAGACCCTTCACGGGACACGCCCCGATACATTGGGAGCACGGACATTGGATGCTCGGCACCGTTGGATCACCCCCTCGCTCCTGGCGCAGGCCTGCGCTCGGGGCCAGGCACTCCCAAGGCGGTTGCGTGTCCGGTTCGAGCGCGCCTTCGGGGCCGACCTGAGCGCTGTGCGCCTGCACGAGCATCCCCTGGTCGCGAGGCTGGGGGCCAAGGCCCTCTGCTGGGGAGAGCAGATTCTCTTCGCTCCGGGCGCGCTGGAGCTCGACCTGGCTCGCGGGACCCGGATCCTCGCGCATGAGCTGGTGCATGTGCTGCAACAGCGCTCGGGACGCGTCCCTCATGGGAACGGCGGGACCGGGCTGCTCGTGGATGAGGCCCTCGAAGCAGAGGCCGAGGCCCTGGCCGCACAGGCCCTTTCGGGTGGGCGTGCGCACCTCGCGGCTTCCTGGGCGGGGACTTGTCCCACTCCCGCGCTTCAGGCGTACCACGTCATCCAGAACGCCCAGTTCGTCGCCCAGGACGTCAACCTCCACAACGCCACCTTCGAGACCCAGCGGGATGGAGTGCGGCCCCACCCCTACCCGAAGACGCACGGGGACAGCTTCCTCGTCGACGCTGGGACGGTGAACGTCATGGTGCGGGCGCACAACCAGATCGCGCTCCGGGTTTCGGATGACAACGAACTCGCCATCGAGGACACCGATCCCCACCACGAGCAGGCCAAGCACTTCTTCGCCACGGACAGCGCCATCACCCGGTGCAACCGCGCGTTGAAGTCCGCGGGCTCCAGCTACCGGATCGCCAAGGTCCCCGGGCCTCGCTACCTTGAAATCGGCCCGCCCGCGCAGCCCGGCTGTCTGCCCTTCCTGAGCGGCCCGGGACCCAAGCGGCTGTTCCAGGTGGCGATGTCCGAGGGTGGCCAGTTCGAGCCCGCCGTGTCGCAGAACTGCAACGAAATCTCCGGCAAGGTCATGGGGGAGCAGCAGGACTCGCAGCGCACCGTGAGGCTCACGCAGTCCGGCAATCAGCTCTTCCTCAATCTACCGCGCTGGCAGCTCGGAGGATGGGCCCCTGCCTTCCCGGCTCATGGCGACATCCCCTTCCGGCTGGCGGAGCTCCTCACCACGTTCCTCTTCCATGGACAGGCAGAGGGCCCCAACGCCGCCGCGGCCCGGCAACGCGCGGTCAACGATTACCAGGTCGGATTGCAGCACGCGCTGGCGGGCGCCAATACCCCTGTGGCCCAGATGGCGGCGCTCGCGGGCTTCAACGGACCCATTGGCCGCAACTATGGCCGGCTGGTGAACCGGGTCCGCGCCAATGCCGCGATGACGCTCAACGGCGTCACCCTCAACGGGCTCACGCTCCGCACACGTTACGAGCAGGTCCTCTTCCGGCTGGGCCTCAATGCCTATGCGGACCCGCGGGTGGGCGATGCGTTCCAGACGTACTCCGTGGGCGCGATGGAGCGCTATCAGGACGCCCAGAACCGCAACTGGATGCGGATGCGGGACGAGGTGGCTCCCCGCCCGGTGGCGCTCGTTCCTCCGCCTGTCTACTGCGAACCGGTGTGGGAGTATCACTGGGGCGGTGTGGTCGCGGAGAGCGGAGCGGACCGCATCACCTTCGAGAACTACGCCCGCAACTACGAGGATCGCAACGGTCCCCAGCTCCATGGCGGCGAGCTCCGCTCGTTCTTCCAGATGACCCGCGTGCCCACCCAGGTCAATGATCCGCTCATCGCCCAGTCCTGGCACGAGAGCTGTTACGCCCACGGCTTCGCCAATGCCCTGACGATGTGCATCTCCAAGATCAGCCGCTGTGGACGCTGAACCGGCTCACCGCTTCCCGCGGGCCAGCAGCATCACCGCGACCAGGATGGCGCTCATCGCGCCCCAGGTCATGGGGCCCAGCGTCTCTCCCGCGAACACCACGCCCAGCAACACCGCCACCGCCGGGTTCACGTACGCATAGCTCGTCGCGAGCGCCGGCCTCGCGTGCTTCAGCAGATAGCCATACGCGCTGAACGCCACCAGCGAACCGAACACCACCAGATACACGAACGACACCATCGCTCGCGGGGGCACCGCGTCCGCCATCCGCTCCCCCAACGCGAGGCTCAGCGCCATCATCATCACGCCCGCGCTCAACATCTGTGTCGCTGGCGTCATCAACCCCGCGGGCATCGGCAACCGCCGGCTCCACACCGACCCGAAGGCCCACGCCGCCGGCGCCACCACCACCGCCAGCGCCGCCACGCCTGCAACCGGCTGATGTCCAGCAGGTCCTCCACCAGCTTCGCCATGCGGTCGATCTGCCGGTTGATGATCTGCAGCGACTTGCCGGGGCCGGCCTCCGTCTGCCC
>NZ_RAWR01000188.1:0-21650 GCF_003986945.1 Corallococcus sp. AB018
CTGGCGGCGCGCCTGAGTTCGGATCGGAAGGCTCGGACATCGGCGGTGCCTAGTTGGCCACGGCGGGCATGTCGCTGCTGTTGTGGCCGGCGAGCCGCGTGTTGCGGTTCGACTGGATCGACTGCTGGATGTCCGCCTCCGTCATGCCGGACGACAGCGTGATCGTCGTGGACGTCTTCTGGCCCGTCTCCACGTCACACGCGGACACGTTCACCAGACCGTCCGTGTTGATCTCGAACGTCACTTCGATCTTCACCTCGCCGCGATACCCGATGCGGAAGCCCGAGAACTCGAACTCGCCCAGCATCTCGCACTCCTCGGCGCGGTTGGACTCACCCTGGTACACGCGGATCTTCACCTTCTCCTGCCCGTCGCGGCTGGTGGTGAAGGTCTTCGACCGGTCGATGGGCACCGGCGTGTTCTTGTCGATGATCTTCTCCGTGTACCCACCCACGGTTCCAATCCGCAGCGTCAGCGGCGTGACGTCCACCAGGAACGTCTCCGTCTTGCTGTCCAGCAGCGCGTGCGACTGGAGCGCGGCGCCCATGGCCACGACCTGATCCGGGTTGATGCCCTCCATCGGCTCCCGCTGGAAGTAGTGCTTCACCGAGTTGCGGATGATGGGCAGCCGCGTGGGCCCGCCCACCAGGATGACCGCGTCGATGTCCGCCGCCGTCAACCGCGCGCTCTGCAGCGCTTCATCGCAGACCTTGAACGTGCGCTGCACCAGGTCCATCACCATCCGGTTGAACTGGTCCTGGTTGAGCGTGTTGCGCAGGTCCATCACGTTGCCGTTGGCGTCCTGGCAGATGCCCGAGCAGAGGATGTCCGCGGTGCCGAACTGGCCCACGTCGATCTTCGCCTTCTCCGCCGCGTCCTTCAGCATCTGCAGGCAGTACTTGTTCTGCCGCAGGTCCAGGCGCGTGCGGTTGAGGAAGTCGTCCGCCATCCACGTCATGATGCGGTCGTCGAAGTCGTCGCCGCCCAGGTACGTGTCACCGGCCGTGGCCAGCACCTCGAAGACGTCCTTGCCAATCTCCAGGATGGACACGTCGAACGTGCCGCCGCCCAGGTCGTAGACGACGACGCGCTGGTTGACGTCCCGGCCAAAGCCATACGCCAGCGCCGCCGCCGTGGGCTCATTGAGGATGCGCAGGACTTCCAGCCCCGCGATGCGGCCCGCGTCCTTCGTCGCCTGGCGCTGGTTGTCGTTGAAGTAGGCGGGGACGGTGATGACCGCCTTGTGAACCTCGCGGCCCAGGTACGTCTCCGCGACGGCCTTCATCTCCTTGAGCACCAGCGCGGAGATCTCCGGCAGCGAATAGCTGCGCTCCCGCACGCCGATGCGCACCGAGTTGTTGTCGCCCTCGACGATGCGGTAGGGCATCACCGCCTGCGCCTTCTTCACCTCGTCGGAGAAGTAGTACCGGCCGATGAGGCGCTTGGCCGAGTACACCGTGTTCTCGGGGCTGGTGATGATGTTCTTCTTCGCCGCGTTGCCTACCAGCACGGACCCTTCCTCCAGGAAGGACACGCACGAGGCATGCGTCGTCTCGCCCCACTCGTTGGGGATGACCGTGGGCTGGCCTTCATGGACGACCGACACGCATGAGTACGACGTGCCCAGGTCGATGCCGATTGCGATGTCGTCCGCCATTCCGTCTCCGGTGAAGACCTGCACCCCGATTCCTCTGGGAGAGGGCTGTCGGGAAGCGCACGGAGGTTAGGCTCCACGCACTGGGGTGTCAATTCAATGCCTGATCAAATGCCAGCCATTTCAAGGGCTTAGCGCCAGAGCAGGGGAGCGGGTTCGCCGCGCTGAACCGGGGTCCCATGGACCTTATTTCTAGGGGTGAAGGGGGGAAGTCACCATGTCCGCCATCCTCGCCGCCCTGTCGTCGGACCCCAACCTCCTCCGGTGCGAGCTGCACCGGCTGGCCGGGCAGGTCGTCCTCCGCCCGGAAGCGCGCGCCAATGCCCTGGGGGTGGGCTCCTATGCCCAGGAGGAGGTCCTGCTGCGCCGCCTGGCTCCGGACCGGGACCTCACGCTGGACGACCTGGGGCCTCCACACGAATCGGAGGCGGTGCTCTTCCACTCGAACCGGCTGCCGCTGGGCCTGTCGCCCGAGGACAACACCCAGCCCTTCCGGGCCCGCCACTGGTTGTTCGCCCACCAGGGCCCAGTGCCAGACTTCGAGCCCCTGCGTGCCTTGCTGCTGTCTCGCGTGCCGGAGCACCTCCAGCGGCTGGTGCGCGGCCCCACCGACAGCGAGGTCCTCTTCGTCCTCTTCCTCACGCACCTGCGTGGGCTGGGGCGCACGGATGATCCGCGCCTGGAGCCTGCCGTGGCCGGCCGCGTGCTGCGCGACACGGTACGCGAGGTGGAGGCCGCGTTCGTTCAGGCCGGGCAGCGGCGCATGCCCCCGCTCAACATGGTCGCCACCAATGGCGCCGTGCTGGCCGCCACCCGCCGAGGCGAGGCCCCGCTGTACTACACGCGCCTGGAGGGCAGCGCGGAGTGCGCTCACTGCGGCGTGACTCCCACGACTCCGGAGACGCATCCGGAGGTGGGCGCGCACCGCCGCCGCCGCACGGTGGTGGTGGCCAGCCACGTGACGCGCACGCAGGGCTGGGTGGAGCTGCCGCAGGGCACGACGCTGACGGTGGGCGCGGACCTCCAGGTCCAGCACCTGCCGCCGGGCTGAGGAAGGCCGCTACGGACCGCCGAAGAAGGAGACCTCCAGGAAGCGCACGTAGAGGTTGCAGGCGGCGTGGAAGAGCGAGCAGCCGACGAGGGTTCCGGTGCGCTCGCGCATCCAGCCGAAGAGGAGGGCGGGGAAGAACACCGCCAGCCGCCACGTCTGGAAGATGGCCAGGTGGCCCAGCGCGAAGAGGAGCGCCGTCACCCAGAAGGCGCGCCCCAGCCGAGCGCCCAGCACCACGCGCCCCTGGGGCCAGGCGTCGCGCAGGCGGGCCTGGATGTAGCCCCGGTAGAAGAACTCCTCCGGCAGGGCCACGACGAAGAGTTGATCAATCACCCACTCGCCGAAGCGCGGGGGCAGGCGCGGCTGGAAGTGGCCTTCGCCGATGATGGGCGTCAGGTGGCGCGCGAGCTCGGGCGGCAGGTGCGGCACCACCTGCACGAAGGCGGCGAAGCCCGCGAAGAACAGCGGCCCCACGATGGCGCACATCACCAGGAACAGCCGCACGTCCTGCTTCCACGCGCGCAGGGTGAGGCCGTAGTCGCGGTAGTCCTCGTCGCGCCAGCGCATGGGGATGAGCGGCAGGTAGAGGAAGCCCACCGTGGCCACCAGCTTGGGCACGCTGGTGCCCCCGGCGATGAGGAACGCCGCGATGATGCCCAGGAAGCCCAGCGCCCAGAGGCCCATCGCCTCCTGCACCGCGCTCACCTTGAACGGTGGCCCCGAAGGCCGGCTCATGGCACGTCCGCCGAGGCGAGCTCCGCCTTCACCGCGGACAGGGGCAGGGCGCGGACACCACGGCCCCGGCGCTCGACGACGAGGCCCACCAGCCGCCCGTCCCCGTCGTACAGCGGGCTGCCGGGCGCGAGCGTCAGGTCCACGTCGAAGAACGGCGCGGGGGCGACCTTCGCCACCGCGGCCTTGGGCGTGTCCCGCTGGCCCTTCTTGCGCGCGGGCATGACCCCCACCACCCAGCGGCCCGCGAGCCCCTCCGGCACCAGCCGCACCGGCGCCGCGGGCCACGTGCCCTGGGGGCCCGCGACCACCGCGACCTGGAGCGCCGCGCTGGAGAGCACCACGCGCGCCATCAGCGCGTTGCCCGCGTGCACCACCTGGGCGGAGTCGGGACCCACGAGTGACACGGCGGTGAGCACCTGGCCGTCCGCGCCCACGATGATGCCGGGGCCCGCGTTCTGGGGACCGCGCACGCGCACGGACGAGCGGGCGTGCAGCTCCAGCACGCGCTGGAGGTCGGCGCGCGACGGACGGGCCTCCGCGCTGGCCCGCGAGGGCAGGGCCAGGAGGAGACAGAGGAGGACGGGGAGGACCGGGCGGAACATCTTCGCGCCCGGAAGCCTATCAGCGCTCCCGCAGGGCGGCGAGGAAGCTCTCCGCGGACCGGGTGTTGAGGATGTCCTTCTTCCTCGCCCAGCCCCGGCGCGCCGTGGCCACCGCGAAGGCCAGGTTCTTCAGGTCGTCCTGACGGTGCGCGTCGCAGCTCACCACCAGCTTCACCCCGCGCCCCACGGCCTGCCGCACGTACTCGGACTTGATGTCCAGACGCGCCGGCTTGCCGTTGATCTCCACCGCGACGCCGCGCTCGCGGGCTCGCTCCAGCACCTCCTCCATGCGCAGCGCGTACGGCTCGCGGCTCTGGATGAGGCGCCCGGTGGGGTGTCCCAGGATGTGCAGGTGCGGGTTGTCCAGCGCGGCCAGCACCCGGCGCGTCATCTGGTCCTCGTCCATGGAGTGGCGCACGTGGATGGACGCGATGACGACCTCCAGCTGCTCCAGCACGCTGTCCGCGTAGTCCAGGGCCCCCGACTCCAGGATGTCCACCTCGATGCCCTTGAGCAGCCGCATGCCGGGCACCGCCGCGTTCACGCGGTCGATCTCCTCCCACTGCCGCTTGAGGTCGTCCACCTTGAGGCCGCCCGCGTGGATGGCCGCCTCGCTGTGCTCGGTGATGGTGAGGTACTTGAGCCCCAGGGCCTGGGCCGCGCGCGCCATCTCCTCCAGCGTGTTGCGGCCGTCGGACCAGGTGCTGTGCGCGTGCACCGCGCCCTGCACGTCCTCCAGCGTCACCAGGTCCTCCGGCAGCTTCCCGGCCCTGGCGGCCTCCACCTCGCCGTTGTCCTCGCGCAGCTCCGGCGGCACCTCCTGCATGTCCAGCAGCCGGTACAGCGTCGCCTCGTCGGGGACGGGGACCTTGGTGCCGTCCTCGCGGTGCACGCCCCACTCGGAAATCTTGAGGCCCTTCTCGTGGCCCAGGTTGCGCAGCCGGATGTGGTGCGCCTTGGAGCCGGTGAAGTGGTGCAGCGCGGTGGCGAAGTCCTCGTCCGGCAGCACGCGCAGGTCCACCTGGAGGTCGCCCTGCACCATGCGCACGGAGCACTTGCTTTCGCCCTTGCCAATCACCGTGGCCACGCCCGGCGCGTTCGCGAGCGCGTCCAGCACCGGCCCTGCTTCCTTCGCGGAGGCGATGAGGTCCACGTCGGACACCGTCTCCGCGCGACGGCGCACGCTGCCGCCCAGGCTTGCTCGCACCACGCCTGGGGCCTGGCGGATCCGCTCCAGCAGGCCCTCCGCGATGGGGAGCGCGTCACCCAGCAGCTTTCTTTCGCCGCGAGCGCGCCGGTACACGGCGATGCCGTCCAGGAGCTTCGCCTCGCTCTTGGCGCCAAAGCCCTTGAGCGCGCGCACGCGGCCGTCGCGGCAGGCGAGCTCCAGGTCCTCGATGCTGCCCACCTGGAGCGTGCTCCACAGGGCCGCCACCTTCTTCGGCCCCACGTCCGGCAGCTTCATCAGCTCCAGCAGGCCGGCGGGGAACTGGGCCTTCAGCTCCTCGAACGCCGTCATGCGGCCGGTCGTCACCAGCTCGGTGAGCTTCTCGGCGAGCCCCGGGCCGATGCCCTGGAGCTCCTGCAGGCGGCCCTCGGTGACGATGGCGCCCAGGTCCTGCGGCAGGTTCGCGATGCGGTCCGCGCCGATGTCGTAGGCGCGGACGCGGAAGCCGCTCTGCCCCTGGAGCTGGAGCAGGAGGGACATGTCCCGGAGGAGCTGGGCAACGGCCGCCTTGTCGGTGAGCACGGCGATGGAGGGTGTCACGTCAGGAGTCACGGTCGGGAAATTAATGCCGGGGGAACGGGGGTGCAGGCCCGGACGGGTTGTGGGAAAAGGAACGCAATGACGAAGATCAAGCTGGGCCCCGCGGACTTCGCCGAGAGGGAGATGCGGGGCTACGAAATCGGCAAGCGCAACGTCTGCATCGCGAAGATCCAGGGCCGTTACAAGGGCCTTGATGACTGGTGCAACCACGCCGGATGTCTGCTGTCGGGCGGACGCATCGAGGACAACATGGTCGTGTGCCCCTGCCATGAGGTCGGCTTCGACATGGACTCGGGAAAGAACGCGACTTCGCCCGGCGTCTGTGATGACCAGCCGACGGTGCAGCTCACGGTCGAGGACGGAACGCTCGTCGTCGACCTGCCCGACGTTTGAGCCTTCCCTCTTCAGGAGCGTCCACCATGGGACACGACGGACACGATCACGACCATGACCACGGTCATGGCCATCACCACCCCCACGGTCATTCGCATGACCACGGCCACGGTCATTCGCACGACCACGACCATGGCCACGGTCATTCGCATGACCACGGCCACGGTCATTCGCACGACCACGGGCACTCGCACGAGGGCTCCCCGGTGGCGGCGGAGCACAAGTCGCGCGCGCCGGTACATGTCAGCGCGTACGTGGTGACGTGCTCGGACAGCCGGGACGAAGCGCACGACGGCAGCGGGAAGGACCTGCGCGAGGGTCTGGCCGCCGCGGGGCACACCGTCGCCGGGCACACGGTGGTGAAGGATGAGCCGGAGGCCATCCGGGGCGCGCTCGCGCAGGCGCAGGCGGCGGGGGCCCGCGCGGTGCTCTTCACGGGAGGCACGGGCATTGGCCGGCGCGACTGCACGGTGGAGACGCTGCGCGCGCTCTTCGAAAAAGAGCTGCCCGGCTTCGGTGAGCTGTTCCGCATGCTGTCGTTCCAGCGCATCGGCAGCCCCGCGATGATGTCGCGCGCCACGGCGGGCACGTACCAGGGGATGATCCTCTTCGCGCTGCCGGGCTCGCCGCAGGCGGTGCGGCTGGCACTGGACGCGCTCATCCTCCCGGAGCTGGGCCACGCGGTGCGCGAGCTCACGCGTTAGGACTGGACGCGTGATGAAGAAGCGCCGTGTCGCGCACACCGGCTTGAGCACCCAGGCGGCCGACCTCCTGCGCCCCCGCCTGGATGACTTCCTGGCCTCAACGGACCAGAAGGCGCGCATCGGGTTCGACCCGGTGGAGTTTCCCCACCGCTACACGGATCCACGCGATGTGGAGGTCAGCGCGCTGCTCGCGGCGGCGCTGGCCTACGGGCGCGCGGACCTCTTCCGCCCGAAGGTGGACGCGCTCCTGAAGCAGATGGGGCCGTCACCCGCGGCCTTCGTGCGCGCGCTGGACGTGAAGGGCGCGAAGGCGCTGCTCACGGGCTTCGTGTACCGCTTCAACGTGGGCACCGACCTCGCGGTGCTGCTCCTGGGCATGGGCCGCGCGCTGCGCGAGCACGGCAGCCTGGAGGCCCTGTTCGCGCGGGGCTTCCAGGCGAGCGGCACGCTGCACGGGGCGATCTCAGCCTTCACCGCCGCGCTGCGGGACGTGCCCATGGGTGCGCTCCGCAAGGCCATGGGACCAGAGAAGGGGCTGCATCACCTGCTTCCCTCGCCGCTGGGGCCGGGCGCGGCGAAGCGCCTCAACCTGTACCTGCGGTGGATGGTGCGCGGACCTGACGCGGTGGACTTCGGCATCTGGAAGCAGGTGCCCGCGTCAGCACTGCTGGTTCCACTGGACACGCACATCGGACGCATGGCGCTCCACCTGGGCCTCACGCAGCGCACCGACCTCACCTGGCGTACGGCGGAGGAGGTGACGGCATCGCTGCGGGCGCTCGATCCCGAGGACCCCGTCCGCTACGACTTTGCTTTGTGCCACTACGGAATGAGTGGCGCCTGCCCGGCGAAGACGCTGCCCCAGCACTGTGAGCGTTGTTCGCTCCTACCTTCCTGCAAGGTAGGCCCCCAAGTCATCGCGCGCGGTTCACTGCAATTCTGAGTCCCACCCGACCCGGAAATGGGCTACGGGCAGTCCGCGCGGCCCCGCGTTGACGGGTTGGCGCGGTCAAGGCTGCAATGCGGTCGGGCGACGCGGGAAAATTGATCCTGCGGGGCACGAGGAGCGACGCGGTGCACGCAATGCTGGTGGCGGTTCCAGCCCCGGTGGCCCAGGACGTGGAGCGCGACCTTTGCGCCACGGCCGAGGGGCGTGCCTGTCGAGTGATCCGCGTGGAGTCCCCGCCGGAGCCGCTGCCCGAAGGACTCCTCGTTCTCTGGGACCACGGCGGTCCGCTGGAGGCCGTGAAGGCGCGCTGCCAGTGGGCACACGCGCGGCGGCTGCCGACGCGGACCTGGCTGGTCGTGCTGACGAAGCGCGAGGGCGAGGAGGCGGAGGCGCTGGTGGCCGCGGGCGCGGACGAGTGCGTGGCGCCGCCCGGCACGCGCTGGGGCGCGAGGCTCGTGGCGCTGCGGCGCAGATCCGCGGACGGGGACGCGCAGGCGCTCCGGCGAGCGCGCGACATGTTCCAGGGCGCGCTGGACGCGGTGCCGGAGCCGCTGTTCATCAAGGACCGAGAGCACCGGCTCGTGGCGGTGAACGGCGCCTACTGCCGCCTGCTGGATCAATCCGCTGAAGCGCTGCGGGGCACGGTCTCCTCGGCGCAGGTGCCACCGCACGAGGCGGAGGCGTCATGGCGCCAGGACGAGCGCGCCTTCACCACCGGGCAGACCGTGGAGGACGAGGGCTCCTTCACCGACGCCAAGGGCCGCTCGCACGAGGTGCTCACGCAGCGGGCCGCGTACATGCTGCCCAACGGCGAGCGCTTCCTCGTGGGGCTGGTGCGCGACGTCACCGAGCGCTCCCGCCAGGAGACGCAGCGGCGCCTGGCGGAGCGGATGACGTCCGTGGGCACGCTGGCCGCGGGCGTCGCGCATGAAATCAACAACCCGCTCTCCTACGTGACCTCCAACCTGGCCTACCTCTGGGAGCGCGTCGCGCAGCCGGTGCTTCCGGTGCCGACCGAGCAACTGGAGGAGCTGCGGCAGGTGGTGGCGGAGGCGCTGGAGGGCGCGGGGCGGGTGCGCTCCATCGTGCGCGACCTGCGGACGTTCTCGCGCACGGAGGAGGAGCAGCACGGGCCGGTGGATGTGCGGCGCGCGGTGGAGAACGCGGTCAAGCTGATGCGCGACGACCTCCAGCACCGCGCGTGCATGGCGTGCGACCTGGAGCCGGTGGCCGCGGTGCATGGCAACGAGGGCCGGCTGGCGCAGGTCGTCACGGGCCTGCTGACGAACGCGCTCCAGGCCTTCGGCGATAGGGCTCCGGAGGAGAACCTGATCAAGCTGCGCGTGCGTCCGGGCCGCGAGGGCCACGTGCTCATCGAGGTGGAGGACAACGGGCACGGGATGCCCGCGGAGGTGCGCCAGCGCATCTTCGACCCGTTCTTCACCACGCGCTCGCCCAAGGGCGGCACGGGCCTGGGCCTGTCCATCTGCCTCACGCTGGTGCACGCGATGGGCGGCCACATCGAGGTGGCCAGCGAAGAGGGGCAGGGCAGCCTCTTCCGCGTGGAGCTGCCGGCGCTCACGTTGCCGCCCGAAGCGCTCAAGTCCGCGCAGGCCACCCCGGCCGTGACGGAGGCGCCCCCGTCGCAGTCGGTGCGCACGACGCGAGACCTGCGCCGGTTGCTGCTCATCGACGACGAGCCCGCGGTGGGCAGCGCGGTGAGCCGCCTCTTGCGCAACCTCTACGAGGTGCACGTCATCCAGGACGCACGCGAGGCCCTGAAGCGTCTGTCGCACGGCGAGAAGTTCGACGCCATCATCTGCGACCTGATGATGCCGGGCATGAGCGGCATGGACTTCCTCGTGGAGCTGGAGCGGCTGGCGCCGGAGCTGGCGCCGCGCACCGGCCTGATGACGGGCGGGGTGAACCCGCTGGCCCGCGAGTTCGTGGGCCGCCGCGCGAGAGAGTTGCTGGAGAAGCCCTTCGAGCGCGACCAGCTGTGCACCTTCGTCGAAACGCTGATGCAATGAAGCACCGGACTCGCTGGACGCTGGGGGCCGTGCTCGCGGCCCTGTTGCTCGCGGTCGTCTTCCTGCTGCCGCCCGAGCTGCGAGGGCTGTCCTTCGTGCTGCGCGCGGCGGGCCTCCACGGCACCGCGGCCGATACCCTGGCCAGCTACGACACCCGGGCCTTTTCCGTCGCGGACCTGAGCGTGCCCACGCACCACGGGCGGGTGCGCGCGCGGCTCTACCGTCCGGACCGGCGCAAGGGCCGGCTCATCGTGCTCACCTCGGGCGTGCACGCCGCGGGCATCGACGAGCCCCGGCTGGTGAGCCTGGCGGAGAACCTGGCGATGAGCGGACATCCGGTGCTCACGCCGGAGCCCCCGGACCTGCTGCGCTACGAAATCACGCCGTGCCTGCCGGACATCATCGAGGAGACGGCGCTGTGGGCGCTGGGGCAGGAATCGCTGGCGCCAGAGGGGAAGGTGGACCTCTTCGGCATCAGCTTCTCCGGAGGACTGTCCGTCGTCGCCGCAGGCCGGCCCGCGCTGCGCGACAAGGTGGCCGCGGTGCTGTCCTTCGGGGGACACGGCGACCTGTCACGCGTGCTGTCCTTCCTGTGCACGGGTGTGCAGGCAGACGGGACGCACCGCAAGCCGCACGACTACGGCGTGGTGGTCATCCTGCTGAACGTGGCGGACCGGCTGGTGCCGCCGGAGCAGGTGGCGGCCCTGCGCGAGGGCGTCCTGAAGTTCATGCACGCGTCGCACCTGACGCTCGTGGACTCGAAGCAGGCGGAGGCCGCGTTCGCGGAGGCGCGCGCGATGGAGGCCACGTTGCCGGAGCCCGCCGCCACGCTGTTGCACCAGGTGAACACGCGTGACGTGGCCGCGCTGGGAGCCCGGTTGCTGCCCTTCGTGAAGGACTTCGCCGGGGACCCGTCGCTGTCGCCGGAGCGTTCCCCCGCGCCCCTGGCGCCGGTGTACCTGCTGCACGGGATGGACGACTCCGTCATCCCCGCCATTGAATCCACGCTGCTGGCGCGCGCGCTGGAGCCGCACACGCGCGTGCACCTGCGGCCCACGCCGCTCATCACCCACGCGGAGATGGACCGGCAGGCCAGCGCGGTGGACGCGCTGAAGATGGTGCGCTTCTGGTCGTCCCTCCTCGGCGAGTAGTGCGCCGCCGCGCGACTTGACGTCCGAGCCCGGGAACGGGTGCCATGGCGGTCATGTCCGTGTCCCTCATGGTGTCGTTCGGGCTGGGTTGGCTGTTGGCGGCCGCGCCTTCGCAGGCGAAGCGAATCGTCCCGTGTACGCCGGACTCCGCAGATTGGAAGTCGGCGCGGGAGGAGTTGTCCGCGTTCGACGCGCGGATGGAGGCGCTCGCGGACGACGGCGAGGTGGTGGCGGCACAGGCCGGGATCCTGTCCCTGCTGGGCCACCGTTGCTTCCGGATTGCCCGCGAAGAGGAGGGGCTGGAAGCGCTGACCCAGAACGAGGAGGGCCCCGTGCCCGCGCTCGCGTTGAAGACGTGGTGGCGCGACGGGGGCAAGGCGTACTTCACGTCCCATCTGGAGCTGGGCGGTCCAGGGGCGCGGACCATCGTGATTCCGCCGGACGTTCGCGACGTGCTGTCGCGCGAGGCGTCACCGAAGCATCGGCTGGCTTCCCTGCTGTGTCCCATGAAGGTGGGGGATTGCGGCGAGGAGACCGAGGCCTGGCGCGCGCGGGCGGAGAAGTCCTTCCGTCCGGAGAACCGTCGCCCCGGCACGTTCGACGAGGATGCGCAGACTCCCCCGGACTGCATGAAGGAAGCCCGGAAGCAGCCATCCCTCCATCGCTACAAGACGTGGCGAGCATGCCTGGCGCTCAGCCCGGGGGCGCGGCACGTTCTGCCCGTGCTTCCACTGGGACGCATCCGAGCGCCGACGGACGGCTGGCTGGTGATACGGGGCAGACGGGGGCATTACGCGTTCTGTGATCAGCTCGACGCCTACCACCTGGCGACGGGGGCCACGTACCGCTCGAGCAGCTGCTCCAACCTGGCGTTGAAGTCCGACGGCAAGGTGG
This sequence comes from Corallococcus sp. AB018, assembly GCF_003986945.1. Lineage (NCBI taxonomy): Bacteria > Pseudomonadati > Myxococcota > Myxococcia > Myxococcales > Myxococcaceae > Corallococcus > Corallococcus sp. AB018. The sequence continues at coordinate 11,932 of NZ_RAWR01000188.1, forward strand.
ACGTGGCGGGAACGGACGCCGCACGGCAGTCCGGTGTGAGGGTGGGGCGCGTGTCGCCGGAGCGGATCCGCGAACTGGTGTGGATGCTGTTGCTGGAGCCAGAGGTGAAGGACCGGGTGCAGGTGGAGGCCGTGCGCGTGCCGGTGCCGAAGGGCCTCCGCGTCGAGTGGCCCGCGACCGATGAAGGGAGCGAGGGCGGAATCGCCGGTGGGGTCTTCGGAGGATCCACGGCGCAGACGACCTTGAGCTGGAAGTGGTTTCCTCCCGGGGGCGCGGAGCCCCTGTCTGGCGATTTCAGGTTTCCCTACTCATGGGCTCCCGGCGAGGACCACGCGAACGTGCTCATGACCGAAGCCGAAGCCACGTTGCAGGAGGGCTGCCCGGCATTGCCCGTTCCGGTCCGGGAGCTCGACTTCACGCGAGGGCCCGGCGTCAATCGCGTCGACGCACCCGAGGGCGTGTCGAAGGTCCAGGACGCGCGGGTGGACGCGCTGCTCACCTGGAAGCCCGCGGCGGGATGCGTCCCGGGCAAGAACGGCGGGTGAGCTTCAGCGCGCTAACGATTGCAACACCAAGCATCGCGGAGGGCAGGCGTCCGGGCGTCACGCAGGCGACACGGCCCTCGGGGGATGGTGGCGCGGTGGGGGCGCCGGTTAAAGCTCTCGCCCCATGAGCGTCTGTCTCCCCGACGTCCTCCCCCACGAAGATGTCATCGACTACGTGCAGCGCCTGAGCGGCGGCTTCGATGCGCGCCTGTATCAGCAGGTGCTGGGCGCGGCGAATGCGTTCAAGGAAGGCGACGAGGCCATCGGCGTCGCGGCGGCGGACGAGGCTTCGCGGCGCAACGCGCGGACCCTGTTGTCGCGCACGCAGCTGGACGACCTGCACGCGCATCCTCCGTTCGAGGACCGGCTGTATGTCTTCAACCTGGAGGCGTGGGATGCGGCGCGCTGGAAGCGCGTGGCGGACTGGACGCTGGGCCAGCTCAAGGACTTCCTGCTCACCGCGCCGGAGCCCCAGGTGCATGACGCCCTGGGCGGGCTGCCCAGCGACGTCATCGCGTGCGTCGTGAAGCTGATGGACGACGCGGAGCTGAAGACAGTCGGTGGGCGCATCTTCCATCCGTTGCCGGGCAGCCGCGTGGGCTCGAAGGGCTACCTGGGTGCGCGCTTGCAGCCCAACTCGCCCACGGATCATCCGGAGGACATCTGCTGGCAGGTCCTCAACGGGTGGTCCTTCGCGGTGGGCGACGTGGTGCTGGGGACCAACCCCGTGTCCTCGGACGTGGCGTCGGTGGCCGCGGTGGAGTCCGCGCTGCATGACGTGCTGGTGACGTTCGGGTTGGAGGAGGTGATGCCCCACTGCGTGCTCTCGCACATCGACGTGCAGGCCCAGGTGGAGGCAATGCGGCCGGGCACCACGGGCATCTGGTTCCAGAGCCTGGGTGGAAACGAAGCGGCCAACCGCACCTTCGACGTGACGCTGGAGAAGATGGTGGCGCACGCGGCGTCGCGCACCGGCAAGTGGGGCCTGTACTTCGAGACGGGGCAGGGGGCGGACGCGACGAACGGGCACCACCACGGCACGGACATGCTCATCCACGAGTCGCGCAAGTACGGCTTCGCGCGAGCGCTCAAACGCCGCGTGGCCCTGGCGCAGGCGGGGACGGGGCGGGACGCGGCGCCGTGGGTGCACGTCAACGACGTGGCGGGCTTCATTGGCCCGGAGGTGTTCCGCACGCGCGAGCAGTTGGTGCGTTGCTGCCTGGAAGACATCGTGATGGGCAAGCTGCACGGCCTCACGCTGGGCCTGGACGTGTGCTCCACGCTGCACATGGACGTCACGCTGGATGACCTGGGCTGGTGCCAGGAGCAGCTCGCGGAGGCAGGGCCCGCGTACATGATGTCGCTGCCCACGCGGAATGATCCGATGCTCAGCTACCTCACCACGTCCTTCCAGGACCACGTGCGGCTGCGCGAGCGGTACGGCCTGAAGGTGGACGACCGGATGTGGGCCTTCTTCCATCGCCTGGGCGTCATCGACGCGGACGGCCGGCCCACGAAGCACTTCGGCGACCCGGCCCACGTCTACGTGCACTTCCGACGGGCCAAGGGCGACACGCGTCCGGAGGCGGAGCTGCGGGCGGAGGCGGAAGTGAAGATGGCGGAGGTGCGCGCCCGGGGCGTGCCGCTCGCGGTGGGGCACGGCGAGGCGCCCTGGACGCTGGAGCCCACGCTGGAGCGGGAGGTGCGCGGTCTCTACGACGACGGCAAGGTGGGGTTGTGGTCGGAGCTGTCCGACGCGGCGGTGGAGTCCATCCCGCGCGCGGCGTGGCTCAAGACGCGCTCCCTGGACCGTCGCGACTACATCCTGCACCCGCCGTCCGGCGAGTCTCTGGACGAGGCCTCGGAGGCGAAGGTGCGTGCGCTGCGCGACCAGCACGCGGGCCGGTATGACGCGCAGGTGGTCATCTCGGACGGGCTGGATCCGCGCTCGCTGATGGACGAGGGCCACCTGGCGCCGTTCCTGGCGCGGCTGCGCTCGGAGTTGGAGGCGACGGGCTGGAGGGTGGCGCCGGAGGTGCTGGTGGTGAAGCACGGCCGGGTACGCGCGGGCTACCAGGTGGGCCAGCTGCTGTTCGGCGCGGAAGGGGACCCACGTCCGCGCGCCCTGGTGCATGTGATTGGCGAGCGCCCTGGCTCCGGGCACCACGCCTTCTCCGCGTACCTCACGGCGCCGGACGCGGACACCTGGGCGAAGCCGGGAGCGGTGGACCACGACCGCACCCGGCTCATCGCCGGCATCTCGGACACCAGCGTCCGGCCGGAGGACGCCGCCGTGGAGTTGGCGCGGATCCTCGCGGAGACGCGGACTTCAACCGCCCCCGTGGTGTCGGGGGTGGCCTAGTTACGTGCGTCTGTCTTTGTCACGCGACCGATGACGTCAGCGGCTCAGCACTCCTGGATGTACTCCGAGTAGACCGACCGGCCGCCCCAGTAGTAGAGCCCGCCGCAGTAGCAACCAAACTCACCAATCAACTGGGTGTGCGCGGCGTCGTTGTAGTACCGGTGCAGGTTCGCGTTCGGCTCGTTGGAGCAGTCCGGAAGGGGCGCTTCCTGCGAGGCAAGGTTCGGCTCGGCCTCCTGCTCCATGGGACCGCCACAGCCCACCGCCATCGCCAGCAAACCACCGAGAATGAATGACCGCATGTGTCCTCCTTGAGGGGGACGCAAACCATATGCGGCCTGCGACTGTGCGTGAAACAGGGTGTCGCGGATTTCAGTGGAACCGTGGATGACGGGTTGCATTGTAAAACATTGCGTCAGCGCAGCGCGGCGATGCTCGCGGCGGTGCGCACGCCCCCCACCGCGGTGGCCAGGGTGCTCTGGCCCGGGAACACGGAGTCCCCCACCAACCACACGCCGCGCTGCGCCTGGAAGGGTCCCAGCACGCGGTAGTTGTTCAACCCCGCGCGACGGGGAACGCCGCCCACCGCGCCAGCCTCGCGCAACGTGAAGCGCTGGAACGTGCGCGGCGACGCCGTCATGACGTGCACCACGTTGGCCATCCACTCCGGGAGCAGCGCGTCCAGGTTCTCGCGCATCCGCGCATGGAGCCCGGCGAAGTAGGGCGCCTGCTCCTCAGGCGTCATGCCCGCGACCTTCTTCAACGGCACGTGCGTGGACACCGTCACCGTGCGCTGCCCCGGCCGTGCGCGCCCTTCGTCCGCCGCCCCGCTCACGGAGGCGAAGAGGTGGTTGCCTTCGATGAAGGGGGCTTGCTCGTCGCGCACCAGTTCGAAGTGATGCGCGCCGCCGGAGTCACCTTCGGGAGGCCGCACGACGAGGTAGAGCATCGCCGCGCCCCAGCCGTCGTCCACGCGCTCGGCGAGCGCATCCACCCGGGGAAGCCTCCCCACCGGAACATCCATCAGTGTGCGCAGCCCTTGAGGCAGAACGTTGGCCACCACATGCCGGGCGAGCAGCTCACCCCTGCGCGCCGTCACCCGCCAGCCTCCATCCACCGGCGTCACCGAGCGCACCCGGTTCGCCATGAACACGTCGCCGCCCTGGGCCGAGATGGCCTTCGTCAGCGCCGTCGCCAACCGCCCGATGCCGCCCCGCACGTGCCCCGTGCCGCGCCAGTAGTAGTCCATCGCCGCGAACGCGAACGGCGCCTCCGCCTCCGCCGCGGGGCACTGCACGGTGATCTGACAGAGCGCGTCCAGGTACGTGCGCAGCGGCGTGAAGCCCTCCAGCCCGTGCTGCGCGAGCACCGCGCCCAGCGGACGACCCAGCCACCGCGCCAGCGGCGCGTAGGACCACGCGCGCCCCGCGTGCCGCATCAGCGTCTTCAGGTTCAACGGTGGCAGCAGGTCCGGGTCATCGAACAGCGGCCACAGCGCACCGGCCACCTGGGCCTGTAGTTCGAAGAACCGCCGCACGCCCCGCACGGGGGCTCCGGGCAGCGCGCAGAACGCGGCGATGAGCCGCTCCCGGTCCCGGTGCACGGGCAGCCGCATCCCCGGGGTTCGCAGCTCCACCAGGGGATCCAACCAGTCCACCGTCACGTCCAGCGCGTGCTCGCGGATCCACCGGCCGAAGAGCTGATGCTCACCGAAGCCGGAGAACAGCGTGGCGCCGGACTCGAAGGCGTAGCCACCGCGCCGGAAGGTGCTTGCGCAGCCGCCCGGGTAGTTGAGCCCTTCGCACAGCGCCACCCGGGCGCCCCGGCGGCACAACTCCAGCGCCGTGCCCAGGCCACCGAAGCCCGCACCCACCACCACCGCGTCGTACCAGGTGTCCGCCATTGCTCGGGTAAAAGGACCGGCACCGGGAGCGGGCCGGGGGAGACCCGCTCCTTCCGGTGCCGGTATCGCGCACATGGCCAGGCGCGACGGGAGTCTCCTAACGGGCCCGCACTCCCGCCGCGATTCTTTTCCCCACTCGAGGGGGAGACAGGCGTCCGGGCGCTTCCACTGGCGAACACCCGGCCCCGCGTCTACGGCATCTTCAGCCTGATGTTGAACGTGTACGACACGTTCACCGGACGGCCCTGGAACGTCAGCGGCTGATACGTCCGCGAGGAGAGGGACTCCAGCACCGCGTCATCCATGAACGGCAGGCCCTTGATGATGCGGCAGTCGCGCACCCGGCCCTCCGTGGTGATGACGCACCTCGCGATGATCATCCCCTCCACGCCCGCGCGCCGCGCCTCGAGCGTGTAGCTGAACTGCGAACCGCTCAGCATCTTCGGAGGCGTCATCCCGCCAGTGAAGGGAAGGACCTCCGTGCCCGTGGGCGCGGTCGGGATCCCCGGCACGCCCACGGCGCCGATGGGGCTGGTGCTGTTCCGTTCGCCGTCCGGGTGACCCGGCTGACCGGTCTCGCCCGTGCCCGTCGGGTCGGTGGTGTCCGCCGCGTCCGCGATCGTCGTCGGCTCCGGATCCGGCTTCACTTCCGGCGGATCCGCGGGCAGCGGCTTCGGGTTCAGCGGGATGCGGTCCGTGCGCGGCTTGGGCTTCGGCTTCGGTGCGGTCGTGACCGGCTTCGGCTGCGCGGCATTCATCGTCCCCAGTTGGATGGTGGGCTGACGGAAGACGACGTCCTTGAGCGGCTGTTCGACGGTCTCCGGCACGCGGCCGGAGATGAAGAACACCAGGCCCAGGAGTCCCGCGTGCACGCCGATGGACACCCACGCGCCCGTGCCGAACCGTCCCGAGCGCACTCCCCGCCGTTCGATGACCGACTCAAACATCTGACCCGCCTCCTGTTCGGGGCGGACGCTCCAGGCGTCCCGTCCCCACAAGATGCAAGGTACGAAGTCCCGCCAGTCGAAAGGCCGACAGGGCTCCATGTGTTGGTCATGGTTGCGTCATGACGGGCCGCCGCTCAGGACCTCCATGCGGTAGCCCACGCCGCGCAGCGTGTGGATGGTGAAGCCGGACGTGCTCGTCCACCCGAGCTTCTTCTTCAGGTTCGACACGAAGTTGTCCACCGTGCGCGGATCCACCACGACGTCGCGGCCCCACACCGCGTCCAGGATTTCGCCTCGGGGCAGGGCGCGGTCGCGGTGGCGCAACAGGAACGCCAGCAGGTCGAACTCCGTGCGCGTCAGGTCCACTTCACTGCCGTCCGCCCGCAGCACCGCGCGGCGGCCCAGGTCCAGCGTGAAGGCGCCAAAGGTCACCACCTGCGGCGGCGCCGTGCCCGCCCGCCGCACCAGCGCCTGCACGCGCGCGAGCAGCTCCCGCAGCCGGTAGGGCTTGGTGAGGTAGTCCTGCGCGCCGGCCTCGAAGCCGCGCACCAGGTCGTCCTCCAGCGAGCGCGCGGTGAGCATCAACACCATGCTCTTCACGCCCTCCGCGCGCAGGCGGCGGCAGAAGCTGTAGCCGTCCTCGCCCGGCAGCATCACGTCCAGGATGAGCAGGTCGAACACCCGCGACGCCAGGTGCGGCGCCGCGTCCTTCGCGGACGGGGCGTCCGTCACGTCGTAGCCCTCGTCGCGCAGGTTGTCGCGCAGGCCCATGCGCAGGTTGGCGTCGTCCTCGACGATGAGGATGGTCGGGCGGGTGGTGGAGGGTGGCGTCTGCGTCGTCATCGGCGCGTCTCGGGAAAGGTCAGGGCGAAGGTCGTGCCTTCGGGGCCGGAGGAGGCCACCTGGATGCTGCCCTGGTGCAGGCCCATGATTCTGCGGCACAGCGCCAGCCCCAGGCCACTTCCATGCACCTCCGGCCCGGGCGTTGTCAGTCGGTAGAAGTCCTGGAACACGCGCTCCCATTCCTCCGGGGGAATGCCCACCCCGTTGTCACTGAAGAGCACCGTGGCGCCAAAGCCCGGCTGCGGATAGGCGCGCACCGTGAGGACCACCGGGCTTCGCAGGTTGTAGAGGCAGGCGTTGCGGCCCAGGTTGGCGAAGAGCATCCGCACGAGCGACGCGTCCGCGTCCAGCTCCACGTCCCCCACGTCCGAGCTCAGTTCCACCGGCACGGTGACGGCGTCCATCAGGTCGTCGCGCAGGTTGCCCACCGCCTCCTCCAGCCGCACGCGCGCGGGCCTCAGCGCCCATCGCCCCTTGTCGATGCGGTTGAAGGACAGGATGTTCTCCACCAGGAAGTGCAGCCCCTCCGCCGCGCGCACGATGCGGGTGGGGTAGTCCCCCGCCTCCGGGCTCTTGCCCAGCCGGCGCTCCAGCGTCTCCCCCAGCAGGCGGATGGACGCGAGCGGCGTGCGCAGTTCGTGGGACACGGTGGAGACGAAGTCGCTCTTGAGTTCCACGAAGCGGTACTTGCGCTGCTGGGCCACCACCGCCAGCGCCGCGATGGCCGACGCGAGCGCGCCGCACGCCGCGACGAGCAGCGTCTTCAGGCCGTACCGCGCCTCGATGTCCGCCTCCGCCGCGGCCCAGCCGGGCGTGGCCACCTCCAGCCCCGGGTGCTTCAGGGGCCGCGCCACGCCGCCGGGCCCCAGCCGCACCTGGCCATCCCGGGGGATGAGGTTGCGCCCGCGCAGCTCCTGCGTCAGCTCCGACAGCAGCGCGCCCATGTCCACCGCCAGCCCGTGCACCTGTTCGGCCGCGGGCTCCACGTACCACTGCTCGGCCAGGAGCGTGGGGCCGTCCAGCGGCTCCGGCAGCACCAGGGCTCCGGCGCCGGCCTCCTGCACTCGCGCCACGAAGGCGTCGGACGGCTCCGACAAGGTGCTGCTCAACGCCACGATGCGCGCCTGGAGGAAGTTGAAGTCCGGCTGCGTGAGCTGGGCCCGGGAGCGCAGCACGTTGCGCTGCAGGCCCGCGTCCCGCGACATGCCGCCCAGCTCCTCCGGAAGGCCTTCGCGCACCAGCGCCCGGATGAGGGGCTGCGTTTCCTCGCCGCGTTGCAGGTACTCCACCATCAACAGGGTGAAGGGCAGCTCCTGATCCGGCGGCAGCGGGTGCGCCGCGTGGTAGCGCAGCAGGGCCTCCACCGCCGCGTCCTTGCGCGCCTCGCTGCTGGAGGCCAGGGCGGCCTCCGCCGCGCGCAGCCGGGACAGCCGCTCCTGGTAGGGGGAGGGGGCCTGACCGTCCTCCAGCGCGTGCGCCAGCATCGTGTAGTTGGCCTGGGCCGGGACGTCCGCGCCCTCCCGGGTCCAGTCCACGCGCGGCAGGAACTGGTGGCCGCGGAAGAGCAGGTAATAGCCCTCGGCGGGCAGCAGCGGGTCGCCCACGGCCGCGTTGAGCTTCGGCAGGTGGGACTTCATCATCTGCGCGAGCGCGGTGCGCAGGGACTCGGCGGCCAGCTGCTCCAGGGCGATGCGCCGCGAGCGCACCTGGGCGCGCGCGTCCTCACGCTCCTGGGTGAAGATGCGCTGGAGGCTCACCAGCCCCCATCCGAGGGCCAGCAGTCCGAAGCCCAGGGCGAGCAATGTGGGGAGGAGTCGGCGCAGCATTCGCGTCCCCTGGGACTGTAGCAGTGTCGACAGGTTTGCGGGCCGGGAGCCTCCAGGGTGAATAAAGTGGGGGCAGCCGGCGTCCCCACGGGTGTCTGGAGATCGGAGACGGAGTCATGGGTTCTCGATGGTGGATGGGTTTGATTGTCGGCCTGGCGACCCAGGGGGCGTTCGCGCAGACCTCGCCGGTCGCAGCGGATGACTGGGGTGATGACGGGTACGCCCAGCAGTCCAACGCGGATGATTCCGGGCCCATCGCGCCCTCTCCGCCCCCTGACCTGCCCGCCGAGTCACCGACCCCCCGGCCCTATGCCGGCGCGGTCTGGACGTCCGGGCACTGGTACTGGGACGGCGACAGCTGGCAGTTCAAGTCCGGCGGCTGGGTGGAGCGCATGCCCGGCTACCAGTACGTCAACGGCTACTGGGCGCAGGACGACGACGTCTGGCGCTGGGTGTCCGGCGGCTGGGCCCAGGAGGGCTCCACCGAGGTGGAGATCCCCGTGGAGGTCGCCAGCGAGGACGTGACGGCCACCCAGGCGCCTCCGGCCCTGCGCGTGGAGTCGCCGCCCCCCGCGCCGTCCGTGGGCTACACGTGGGCTCCGGGCTACTGGTACTGGGGCGCCAACGGCTACGAGTGGGTCTCCGGCTCCTGGATGGAGCCGCCGCGTCCGGGCCTGGTGTTCGTGTCGCCGCACTGGGTGCGCCGCGGCCCGTCCTGGGCGTTCGTGGGTGGCGGGTGGGGCTACAACGGCTCGGTGCGCGTCGTCGTGCCGGTCTACCGCCACGCGCACATCTCGTTCTCCTTCGGCCGTCCGAACCTGTTCCTGCGCTCGTGGTACCGGTATCCGGGCGTGTCGTGGCGCTACTACGACTACGGGCACAGCCGTTACCGCCCGGGGGGCTATCACTACTCGCGCCCGGGGCCGTACCGGTACAACAGCCCGCGCTCGCATGACGCGTCGCCCGGGCGCTACTCGTCCAACGGCGGCCGGGGCAACAGCCGTCCCGGGCCCTACCGTCCGCAGGGCAGCGGCGTCCACTCGTCGAACAACGGCAACAGCGGCAACAGCGGTGGCTGGGGTGGTACGCGCAATCCTCCTCCCGGTGGGAACGGCACGAGCGGCGGCTCGCACCAGTCCAGCGGCGGTTGGGGTGGCGGCTCCAACCCCGGGCGCCCGTCGTCGGGTGGCGGCGCGCACCAGTCCAGCGGTGGCTCCGGCGGTTGGAATGGCGGCTCCAGCCCCGGGCGTCCGTCGTCGGGTGGTGGCTCCAGCTCCAGCCCCGGGCGTCCGT
>NZ_RAWR01000189.1:0-21430 GCF_003986945.1 Corallococcus sp. AB018
CCCCTGCCCTCGGAGCTCCCCTCCTCGCTCCTGGAGCGCCGGCCGGACATCGCCGCGGCCGAACGCCGGGCCGCCGCCGCCAACGAACAGATTGGCGTCGCCATCTCCGCGTGGTTCCCCTCCCTGAACCTGTTCGCGTCCGGCGGCTTCACCAGCGCCACGCTGGCCCAATGGTTCACGGCGCCCCACCTGGTGTGGGCCCTGGGGCCGCAGCTGGTGGCGACCCTCTTCGACGGCGGCCTCCGCGAGGCGCAGACGGAGGAGGCGCGCGCCTTCTACGCCCAGGGCGTCGCGGACTACCGGCAGACGGTGCTCGCCGCGTTCCAGGACGTGGAGGACCAGCTCGTGTCGCTGCGGGTGCTGGAGCAGGAGGCAGGGATTCAACAGGAGGCGGTCGGCTACGCGCGGCAGTCGCTAGAGGTGGTGATGAACCAGTACAAGGCCGGCACCGTGACGTACCTGGAGGTCGTCACCGCGCAGGCCACGCTCTACTCCGCCGAGCAGAAGCTGGCGGGCATCGCGGGGCAGCGGATGGTGTCCGCGGTGGGGCTCATCAAGGCCCTGGGCGGCGGCTGGGACACGCCCCCTCCTCCGGCCGACGGCACCTCCCGCTGAGGAAGGGACGTGACCGGGCCAACCTGGTAGGCACACGTCGCATGACACGGCGCGTCCGTCCGGGGTCACGGGGCGGACGCCCGCACGCAGGCCCCGCCAGCCTTCCATTGCCCCGGGTAGGGCAATGCGCCTATGGGAGGGGCATGGCTGACGTGCCTCTTACCGCAGCGGACTTCCCGCCCCCTTCCGTCGAGGAGTGGCGCCGGCTGGTGGACAAGGACCTCAAGGGCAAGCCCTTCACGGTGCTCCAGTCGCCCCTGGAGGGCGGCCTGTCCCTCCAGCCCCTCTACACGCCCCAGGACGCCCCGGCGCCCTCCGAACCGCCCGGCGTCGCACCCTACGTGCGCGGCACCCAACCCCTGGGCCACACCGAGGGTGGATGGCTCCTGTGCCAGGAGTACGCGGGCCCGGACGTCGCCACGACCGCCGACGCGCTCCGCGACGACCTGGAGCGCGGCACGCAGGGAGTCTGGCTGCTGCTGGACGCGCCCCACGGCCTGGACGTGAAGGACGAGGCCACGCTGGCGCGGCTGCTCGCGCACGTGCCGCTGGACCGCACGCCGGTGCACCTGGAGCCGACCGCGGACGTGCTGCGGCCCGCGTCCCTGCTCCTGGAGGTGCTGGCGAAGAAGGCCGGCGCCGCGAAGCAGGCCCTGCGCGGCAGCCTGGGAATCGACCCCATCGCGGCGCTCGCGCGACACGGCGCCGCGAAGGTGGACGTGGCCCGCACTCTGGCGGAGGCCGCGCCGATCATCACGTCGCTGCTCAAGGACGCTCCGGGCCTGCGTGCGCTGCTCGTGTCGTCGTGCCCCTGGGCGGACGCGGGCGCCACATCCATGCATGAGCTCGCGTGGAGCATCGCCACTGGCGTGGAGTACCTGCGCGAGCTGGAGCGCGCGGGCGTGTCCCCGAGCGAGGCCGCGAGGTCCATGCAGTTCGCCCTGTCCGTGGGCGGCCAGTTCTTCCCGGAGATCGCCAAGCTGCGCGCGGCGCGGCTGCTCTGGTCCAAGGTCGTCGCCGCTTCGGGCGGCGCGTCGGAGTCGCAGGCCATGGCGCTGCACGCGCGCACGGCCAGCGCCACCAAGACGCGGCGCGACCCGTGGGTGAACATCCTGCGCGGCACCGCGGAGTCCTTCGCCGCCATCGTCGCGGGCGCGGACAGTGTGAGCACCGCTCCCTTCGACGAGCCCCTGGGCACGCCCGACGAACAGGGCCGGCGCCTCGCGCGCAACACGCAGCTCATCCTGCGCGACGAGTCCAGCCTCAATCGCGTCGCGGACCCCGCGGGCGGCAGCTACTACCTGGAGCAGCTCACCGGAGAGCTGGCCCGCGCGGCCTGGACGGAGCTGCAACGCATTGAAGCGCTGGGCGGCATCTCCCGCGCCATCGCGCAGGGCGACGTGGCCCGCGTCCTCACGGAGACGCGCACCGCGCGCGACAAGGCCGTGCGCACGCGCAAGCTCCCCATCGTGGGCGTCAGCGAGTTCCCCCACCTCCACGAAGCCCCCGTGCAGCGCGAGGCCCGCGCCGCCATGCCCGTGCAGGGTGAAGGCATCATCGCGCCGCCTGTCCCGGTGCGCGTGTCCGAGGCCTTCGAGTCCCTGCGCGACGCGAGCGACCGCTACCACGCGGCGCACGGCGTCCGTCCTCGCGCCTTCATGGCGAACCTGGGCACCGTGGCGGAGCACACCGCGCGCTCCACGTGGATCGCCAACGTGCTCGCCGTGGGCGGCATCGAGGCCGACGAGCACCACGGCTTCGCGGACGTGAACGCCGCCGCGGAGCTGTTCGCGAAGGCGGGCACGACGCTCGCCGTCATCTCCGGCCCGGATGCCCTCTACCCGGAAGCCCTGCCCACCTATGTCGCGGCCCTCAAGGCGAAGGGCGCCCGCACGGTCGCCGTCGCGGGCCGCCCTGGCGACCACGAGGCCGCCTTCCGCGCGGCTGGCGTGGACCTCTTCCTCTACGCGGGAGCGGACCTGTTCCAGCTCCTGAAGACGCTGCACACGCAACTGGGAGTGGCCTGATGCGCCCCACCGTTCCGGACTTCTCCCGCGTCGCCTTCGACGCCCCTGAAACCCAGACGCCCGCGCCCGTGCTGGAGCAGCAGCGCGCGCACGCGAGCCAGGCCACGGCCACCGCCGAACGCTGGGACACGCCCGAGGGCATCCCGGTGAAGCCGCTCTACACCCGCGAGGACCTGGAGGGCGTGGCGCACCTGGGCTCGCTGCCGGGCCTGCCTCCGTTCGTGCGCGGCCCCTACTCCACCATGTACGTGCAGCAGCCGTGGACGGTGCGCCAGTACGCGGGCTTCTCCACGGCGGAGGCGTCCAACGCCTTCTACCGCCGCAACCTCGCGGCCGGGCAGAAGGGCCTGTCCATCGCGTTCGACCTGGCCACGCACCGGGGCTACGACAGCGACCACCCGCGCGTCGCGGGTGACGTGGGCATGGCGGGCGTCGCCATCGACTCCATCAAGGACATGCGCATCCTGTTCGACCGCATCCCGCTCGACCAGATGAGCGTGTCGATGACGATGAACGGCGCCGTCCTCCCCGTGCTCGCGCTCTACGTGGTCGCGGCCGAGGAACAGGGCGTGAAGCCCGAGCAGCTCAGCGGGACCATCCAGAACGACATCCTCAAGGAGTTCATGGTCCGCAACACGTACATCTATCCGCCCGGTCCCTCGATGCGAATCATCGGGGACATCTTCAAGTTCACGGCGGAGCGGATGCCGCGCTTCAACAGCATCAGCATCAGCGGCTACCACATGCAGGAAGCCGGAGCGACGCAGGACCTGGAGCTGGGCTACACGCTCGCGGACGGCGTGGAGTACGTGCGCGCGGGCCTCGCCGCCGGCCTGGGCGTGGACGCGTTCGCCCCGCGCCTGTCGTTCTTCTGGGCCATCGGGATGAACTTCTTCATGGAGGTGGCCAAGATGCGCGCGGCCCGCCTCCTCTGGGCCCGCCTCATCAAGGGCTTCAACCCCAAGAGCGACAAGAGCCTGGCGCTGCGCACCCATTGCCAGACGTCCGGCTGGAGCCTCACCGCGCAGGACGTCTACAACAACGTCGTGCGCACCTGCGTGGAGGCCATGGCCGCGACGCAGGGCCACACCCAGAGCCTGCACACCAACTCGCTGGACGAGGCCATCGCGCTGCCCACGGACTTCAGCGCGCGCATCGCCCGCAACACCCAGCTCTATCTCCAGTTGGAGAGCGGCACCACGCGCGTCATCGACCCGTGGGGCGGCAGCTACTACGTGGAGCGCCTCACCCACGAGCTGGCCCAGAAGGCCTGGGCCCACATCCAGGAGGTGGAGGCGCTGGGCGGCATGACCAAGGCCATCGACGCGGGCCTGCCCAAGCTGCGCATCGAAGAGGCCGCCGCGCGCACGCAGGCGCGCATCGACTCCGGACGCCAGGCCATCATCGGCGTGAACAAGTACCCGCCGGAGCGCGCGGACAACATTGAAATCCTCAAGGTGGACAACTCCGCCGTGCGCGAGGCGCAGATTGCCCGCCTGCGCGAGCTGCGCGCGGAGCGCAACGCGGAAGACGTCCGCCGCCGCCTGGACGCGCTCACCGAAGCGGGCCGCCGCAACGAGGGCAACCTGCTGGCGCTGGCCATCGACGCGGCTCGGGCGAAGGCCACCGTGGGCGAAATCAGCGACGCCCTGGAGAAGGTCTTCGGGCGCTACGAGGCCACCGTGCGTGGGGTGACGGGCGTGTATTCAGCGGAAGCCGGACAGGCGCAGGGCATCGCGGAGGCGCGGGCGAAGGCGGATGACTTCCTGGCGCGCTTCGGCCGCCGGCCGCGCATCCTCATCGCGAAGATGGGCCAGGACGGCCACGACCGCGGGCAGAAGGTCATCGCCACCGCGTTCGCGGACCTGGGCTTCGACGTGGACATTGGCCCGCTGTTCCAGACGCCGGAAGAATCCGCGCGCCAGGCGGTGGAGAACGACGTGCACGTGGTGGGCGCGTCGTCGCTCGCCGCGGGTCACCTCACGCTGGTGCCGCAGCTCAAGCACGCCCTCAAGGCCCTGGGCCGCGAGGACATCATGGTCGTGGTGGGCGGCGTCATCCCGCCGCAGGACTACGACGCGCTTCGCGCCGCGGGCGCCGCCGCCATCTTCGGCCCGGGCACCGTCATCTCGAAGGCCGCCATCGAGCTGCTCGACAAGCTGGCCGCCGAGCAGGAGGCGGCGTGAAGCTGCTGCCCGCGGACACCTACGTGGACGGCGTGCGCGCGGGCGACAGGGCGGTGCTCGCGCGCGCCATCACGCTGGTGGAGAGCGAGCACCCGAAGCACGCCGCGCTCGCGCAGGAGGTGCTGACGAAGCTGCTGCCCTACACCGGCAAGAGCCGCCGCGTGGGCATCAGCGGCGTGCCGGGCGTGGGCAAGAGCACCTTCATCGACGCGCTGGGCATGCACCTGGTGGGCAGCGGCAAGAAGGTGGCGGTGCTCGCCATCGACCCGTCCAGCAGCATCACGGGCGGCAGCATCCTGGGCGACAAGACGCGCATGTACCGGCTGGCTCGTGAAATGGCCGCGTACATCCGCCCCAGCCCCTCCAGCGGCACGCTGGGCGGCGTCGCGCGCAAGACGCGGGAGACGCTGCTGCTCTGCGAGGCCGCGGGCTTCGACGTGGTGCTGGTGGAGACCGTGGGCGTGGGCCAGTCCGAGACGGTGGTCGCGGACCTGGTGGACTTCTACCTGGTGCTGATGCTCGCGGGCGCCGGTGACGAACTGCAGGGCATCAAGCGCGGCATCCTCGAAGTCGCGGACATGGTGGCCATCAACAAGGCGGACGGCGACAACCTGCCACGCGCCACTCGGGCCCGCGCGGAGTACCGCGCCGCCCTGCACCTGATGCGCCCCGGCGCGGAGCCGGTGGTCACCACGTGCAGCGCCATGGAGGGCACCGGCATCGACACGCTGTGGGCCTCCGTGGAGGACGTCGTCGCGAAGCGCGTTGCCTCCGGCGAGCTTTCACACCGGCGTACCCAGCAGCAGGTGGGCTGGATGTGGGCCATGGTGAACGACGGCCTGCGAGCAGCCCTGCGGGCGCACCCCGAGGTGGCCGCCCTGGTGCCGGTCCTGGAGCAGGCCGTACGCGAAGGCCGCGCGACGCCCACCTCCGCCGCACTGCGTGTGCTGGGGGCATTCCTGCCGCAATCGCAGGCCTGACAAGGCGCGTCGTCCAACGGCCAACGCCTGTCTCAATCGCTTGCCGGGCCTGCACTGCACTCCTAGTGTACGCCCGTGCGACACCCCCAACCGACCACCGCTCCCCAGCCGTACCGGCCCCAGCACCACGTCCGCATCGTCACGGCCGCCAGCCTCTTCGACGGACACGACGCGGCCATCAACGTGATGCGCCGCCTGATGCAGTCCTCCGGCGCGGAGATCATCCACCTGGGCCACAACCGGTCCGTGGCTGAAATCGTGGACTGCGCCATCCAGGAGGACGCCCAGGGCATCGCCCTCACGTCCTACCAGGGCGGCCACGTCGAGTACTTCAAGTACATGATCGACCTGCTGCGCGAGCGCGGCGCGAACATCAAGGTGTTCGGCGGCGGCGGCGGCACCATCCTCCCCACGGAAATCGACGAGCTGCACAAGTACGGCGTCGCGCGCATCTATTCCCCGGACGACGGCCGCGCCATGGGCCTGCAGGGGATGATCGACGACCTCATCTCCCAATGTGACTTCGAGAAGCGCCCGTCCGACTTCAAGGGCCTGCTCAAGGACCCGCTGCCCCGCGAGCCGGAGCGCATCGCGTCGCTCATCACCATCGCGGAGAACTTCGCGGACGCGGGCGAAGAGCTGCGCACCGCACTGAAGACCGCCGGCACGAACGCGCCCCGGGTGCCCGTGCTGGGCATCACCGGCACGGGCGGCGCCGGCAAGTCCAGCCTGGTGGACGAGCTGGTGCGCCGCTTCCTGGCGGACTTCCCGGACAAGACGCTCGCGGTGCTCTCCGTGGATCCGTCCAAGCGCAAGTCCGGCGGCGCGCTGCTGGGCGACCGCATCCGCATGAACGCCATCGACAACCCGCGCGTCTACATGCGCTCGATGGCCACCCGGCAGAGCAACCTGGCCCTGTCCCGGCACGTCGCCCATTCGATTGAAGTCTGCAAGGCGGCGGGCTTCGACCTCATCGTGGTGGAGACCTCCGGCATCGGTCAGTCGGACACCGAAATCACCGAGCACTCGGACGTGGCGCTCTACGTGATGACGGCCGAGTACGGCGCGGCGACGCAGCTCGAGAAGATCGACATGCTCGACTTCGCGGACGTCATCGCCATCAACAAGTTCGACAAGCGCGGGTCGCTGGACGCGCTGCGCGACGTGCGCAAGCAGTGGAAGCGCAACCACAACGCCTTCACCCTGGCCGAGGACGCGGTGCCCGTGTACGGCACCATCGCGTCGCAGTTCAACGACCCGGGCATGAACACGCTCTACCGGGCCCTCATCGACGCGCTGGTGAAGAAGACGGGCGCGACGCTGGACAGCCGCTTCCAGCTCTCGCCCGGCATGAGCGAGAAGAAGTGGATCATCCCCCCGGAGCGCACGCGCTACCTGGCCGAAATCGTCGACGCCTGCGAGGACTACGACGGCTTCGTGCGCGCCCAGGCCGCCATCGCCCGGCGCATGTACCAGCTGCACGGCACCATCCAGGCCCTGCGCCAGAACGTGGGGAAGAAGAAGCTCGAAATCGTCGAGCCGAAGGACGCCACGGACGTGGTGCAGGTGACGGAGCGCGTGGAGGGCGAGCCCGCGTACCTGGGCGACCTGGTGGCGCTGTACCAGGACCTGGAGAGCCGCCTGCACGCGGACTGCCGGCGCCTGCTGGCCGAGTGGCCCGCGACGAAGAAGCGCTACGCGGCGTCCAAGTACCAGTTCCAGGTGCGCGACAAGGTCATTGAGCTGGACCTCATCAGCGAGACGCTGTCGCACCTGCGCGTGCCCAAGATTGCCCTGCCGAAGTATGAGGATTGGGGCGACATCCTGACGTGGCTGCTGCGGGAGAACGCGCCGGGCGCCTTCCCGTTCACCGCGGGCGTCTTCCCGCTCAAGCGCGAGGGCGAGGACCCGGCGCGCATGTTCGCGGGCGAGGGCGGCCCGGAGCGCACCAACAAGCGCTTCCACTACGTGTCACGCGGCCTGCCGGCGAAGCGCCTGTCCACGGCGTTCGACTCGGTGACGCTGTACGGCGAGGACCCGGACCACCGGCCGGACATCTACGGCAAGGTGGGCAACTCGGGCGTGTCCATCGCGAACGTGGACGACGCGAAGAAGCTCTACTCCGGCTTCGACCTGGCGGACCCGTCCACGTCCGTGTCCATGACCATCAACGGCCCGGCGCCCATGCTGCTGGGCTTCTTCCTCAACGCCGCGGTGGATCAGCAGTGCGAGAAGTGGATCCGCGCCAACGGCAAGGTGGAGGAGGTCGAGAAGAAGATTGAAGCGCTCTACAAGGAGCGCGGCCTGCCGCGTCCGCGCTACCAGGGCGAACTGCCCCAGGGCAACGACGGCCTGGGCCTGCTGCTGCTGGGCGTGTCCGGTGACGAAGTGCTGCCCGCGGACGTCTACGCGAAGATCCGCGCGTCCACGCTCCAGGCGGTGCGCGGCACGGTGCAGGCGGACATCCTCAAGGAGGACCAGGCGCAGAACACCTGCATCTTCTCCACGGAGTTCGCCCTGCGCGTGATGGGCGACATCCAGCAGTACTTCATCGACCAGAAGGTGCGGAACTTCTACTCGGTGTCGATTTCCGGGTACCACATCGCGGAGGCCGGGGCGAACCCCATCTCCCAGCTGGCCTTCACGCTGGCGAACGGCTTCACCTTCGTCGAGTACTACCTGTCGCGCGGGATGAACATCGACGACTTCGCGCCCAACCTGTCGTTCTTCTTCTCCAACGGCATGGACCCCGAATACGCGGTGCTGGGGCGCGTGGCCCGCCGCATCTGGGCCAAGGCCATCCGGGACAAGTACGGCGGCAACGACCGGTCGCAGAAGCTGAAGTATCACATCCAGACGTCCGGCCGTTCCCTGCACGCGCAGGAGATTGCCTTCAACGACATCCGCACCACGTTGCAGGCGTTGCTGGCGCTCAACGACAACTGCAATTCGTTGCACACGAACGCCTACGACGAGGCCATCACCACGCCCACGGAGGAGAGCGTGCGGCGCGCGCTGGCCATCCAGCTGGTCATCAACAAGGAGTTCGGCCTGTCGAAGAACGAGAACCCCAACCAGGGCTCGTTCATCATCGAGGAGCTGACGGACCTGGTGGAGGCGGCGGTGCTCAACGAGTTCCGCGCCATCTCCGAGCGCGGCGGCGTGCTGGGCGCGATGGAGCGCATGTACCAGCGCTCCAAGATTCAAGAGGAGTCGCTCTACTACGAGATGCAGAAGCACGACGGGACGCTGCCCATCATCGGGGTGAACACCTTCCTGGATCCGAAGGGTTCCCCCACGGTGACGCCGCCGGAAGTCATCCGCGCGACGAAGGAGGAGAAGGACTACGCCATCACCGCGCGTGACGCCTTCTGGAAGCGCAACGCGAAGACGGCGCCCGCGGCGCTGGAGGCGGTGCGCCGCGCGGCCCTGGACAACGGCAACGTGTTCGGCGCGCTGATGGACGCCTGCAAGGTGTGCACGCTGGGCCAGCTGTCCCGCGCGCTGTACGAGGTGGGCGGCCAGTACCGGCGCAACATGTGATGCGAGCGCCGCGGTCCCGGGTTTCCTGCCCGGGACCGCGGCGTGGGTTCATTCGGGGGCCAGGACTTCGAACTGGCAGCTGGAGTCCCCGAGCGTGGCCGTGGAGTCCGTCCACAGGTCGATGTTGTAGGTCCCGGACGTGGGTGCATTGATGCTCTGCACCCAGCGTTGGCCTACATGTTCCCGGGTGGACTGCACCCAGGTGCCCAGGCCCAGGCTGACGTCCGCGTACAGCTGCACCTGCCCCGGGGTTTCCTTCCAATCACAGCTGAACTGGTAGCGCTGACCGGCCGTGCCCTGGAAGGAAAGGACGTCGTGGTCCACCGGGTCCGGGATGCGAACGGACACGGTCTGCGTTGGCCCTGTCAGCGGCGTCGCCGTGGCCAGGGTGTCGCCGTGGTCATCCGCGCCCAGGTCCTCGATCTGGAGCGTGTAGTGACCCTGCACCCAATACGCCGGCACGGCGGGACTGATGTTCACGCTCACGAAGTGCGAAGTCTGGGACGTCTTGAAGGCCGTCCTCGTGCGGTCACCCGGCGGACCGGTGAACTCGCCGCCCGGTCTGGCATTGCGAACCTCGCAGGCCTTGTCGCCGTCGATGGTGCATGCCCCCCGGTAGTGGTGACCGGCCAGGACGCTCAGGGAGAAGACGTCCGTGTCCGTGACGGTTTCAATCTTCGCCTGCACGGACGAGGTGCCCGCTCCGAGCCGGGTGGCGGTCTCCACGGTGTCGCCGTGGTCCTCCGCCCCCATGTCCTTCAGGACGCACGAATACGGCTGGGTGGTGGTGTTGTCCTGCTGGTCCTTGATGGATGCGAAGAAGACGCCCCCTGGAGACTTGAAGGCCGTGGCGGCATGGTTCTGCAGGGTTGTGTCGTTGTTCGCGACGCCGTAGCGCTGCCCGCTATCATTGATGATGGACAGGTCCCAGTACGGCGTGGGGAAGGTGCAGTCGAGCGCGTAGACCTTGCCCGCCACGGTCTTGAAGGAGAGCAGGTCCCGTTCTCCCCAGTGCTCCCCCTTGCCCACCAGGACCTGCTCCGAGGGCGTCCAGGGTGTCGCCGTGGTGGGCAGGTCGCCGTGGTCGTCCGGCCCCATGTCCACGAAGCGGAACGTGAAGGGCCGACGGGCACCCTCGGCCACCCGCGACACCTCCACGGTATGAAAGACGTTCCCCTTCAGTCCCGACCAATGCCGGGTGATGACGGAGGAGGTGGGGGGGAGCAGGCCTTCATACGCGAGCGTCGTGAAAGTCCCTTCCGCCAGGCTCAAGTAGTGGCCGTCGTTCTCCGCTTCGATGATGAAGTCGTAGTGGTGTCCGGCCTGGGTGAGGAAGGCGAACCGGAGCGGCACGCCCCAATCGCCCCACGGGACGGAGTGGACCTCCGTGAACGACGGCGTCAGCAGCGTGTGTCCCTCCGGGATGACGGGCGGTTGCTCCGTCGAACCGGCGTCCGAACCCGCGTCCGGCTCGGTCCCGGCATCGGTCCCGGCGTCGATGGTGGCTCCCGCGTCAGGCGCGGGATCGTCCTTGGAGTCACAGGCGCTCAGCGCGAAAAGACAGGCGCCGAGCATGAAGGCAGGCAGCGGACGTCTCAAGACAGGCATTGAATGGGCTCCCCCTCTGGAGGATGCCCACCCTATGCGATGGCTGGCGCTTCGCCAAACAACCCTTGCGCATTCACTCTCAGTAAGGACTCGACGTGGGGCGGATGATGATTTCGCTCACGTCCACGTCCGCGGGCTGGCTGATGGCGTAGCTGATGGCGCGGGCGATGGCGTCCGCCGGAATGGCGTCCTTGCGGAACTCGCGCATGTACTCGCGCGACGCCGGGTCACTGATGCTGTCCGCCAGCTCCGACGTGGTGACTCCCGGCGAAATCACCGTCACCCGGATGTCCGCGCCCACCTCCTGGCGCAGGCCTTCGGAGATGGCCATCACCGCGAACTTCGTGGCGCAGTACACCGCCGCCGTCGGGCTCACCGCGTGCCCGCCAATGGAGGACAGGTTGATGAACTGCCCCGCCTTCTGACGCTTCATCACCGGAAGCCCCGCGGCAATGCCGTGCAGCACGCCCCGGATGTTCACGTCGATCATCCGGTCCCACTCGTCCAGCTTCAGCTCCTCCAGCCTGGACAGCGGCATCACCCCCGCGTTGTTGATGAGCACGTCCAGCCGCCCGAACTCCTTCAGCGTGAAGGCCACGAAGCCCTCCACGTCCTCGCGCTTCGTCACGTCCAACGCCTTGTAACGAGCCTCGCCGCCCTTCGACCTCAGCTCGCCCGTCAGCGTCTCCAGCCGGTCCGTCCGGCGCGCGCCCAGCACCACCCTCGCCCCCTGACTGGCGAGCAGGCGGGCCGTCGCCTCGCCAATGCCGCTGCTCGCTCCGGTGATGGCCACCACCTTGCCCTTCATGTCCGTCGTCATCGCTTCCGTCCTCGCTCTTTGGGCCCGGCACGAAGGGCGCCGGGGATGACTGCACCCTCTCAAGGAGCGTGGGGACGGCGGTATCCGGATGCTCGCGGACTCTTGCCCATTCCTGCACGAGCGCCCATCCCCGGCAGGAGTTAGAACGAACGCGCATGCCGACTGACCTGAGCCCGCACCTGTCCGAGCTGGCGACGCTCCTGGAGCGCCACACGCCCACGGACGGCATCCACGCCACCGCCATCCCCCGCATGGTGCTCATCCGCGCCTCCCAGCCCTCCACGCCCCTGCACGCGCTGCAAGAGCCGGCGCTGTGCATCGTGGCGCGGGGCCGCAAGCAGGTGCTCCTGGGCGACGAGCTGTATGTCTATGGCCCGGACCAGTGCCTCGTCGCGTCCGTGGACCTGCCAGTCACGGGGCAGGTGGTGGAGGCCTCTCCCGACGCGCCCTACCTCTGCTTCCGGTTGGACCTGGAGCCCGGGCAGCTGGGCAGCCTGATGATGGAGGCGGCGCTGGAGGCGCCCGGCCCCACGGACATGGTCCGAGGCCTGGCCCTGGGTCCGGTGGGCGCGCCGCTGCTGGACGCGACGGCGCGGCTGGTGCGGCTGTTGGACACGCCGCGCGACATCCCCGTGCTCGCGCCGCTCGTCATCCGCGAAATCCTCTACCGCCTGCTGTCCGGCGAGAACTCCGAACGGCTGCGGCGCATCGCCATGGCGGACAGCCGCCGCGAGTCCGTCACCCGCGCCATCCACTGGCTCAAGGAGCACTACGCCGCGCCGCTGCGCATCGAACAGCTGGCGCGCACCGTCCACATGAGCCCGTCCACGCTCCACCACCACTTCAAGTCCGTCACCGCGATGAGCCCGCTGCAGTACCAGAAGCAGCTGCGGCTCCAGGAGGCCCGCCGCCTGATGCTGGCCCAGGCCATGGACGCGGCCATGGCCGGACACTCCGTGGGCTACGAGAGCCCGTCCCAGTTCAGCCGCGAGTACAGCAGGATGTTCGGTGCACCACCTTCGCGTGACATCGCGAGGCTGCGGGAGTCCCTCGCTTCCGGCCCAACGGCAGTGCGCTAGCCCCCGGGGCCGATGGCGGACCCGGCGCATCGTTTCCACGTTTGCCCCCCTTCCGTGGCCATCGCACCGGAAGGCATCCCTGGCGGGAGGGGCGCGATGTCATCTGGCGAAGGCGGAGACTGGGGACTGAAGCACACGGCGGCACAGCTCACCGCCGAGGAGTTGGAGCAGGTGGCCCGCGAGGAGCCGCCTCGGGATTCGGCCCTGCCCCCCTCGGGCAGCGCCGTGCGGTTCCTGCGGGTGCACCTCATGCGCATCGCGGGCCACCTGGGCGAGTTGCAGCCGCCGGACTTCAGGGAGCTGGTGGGCCAGGCACTCCAGACCGCGGAGGGGCCCACGCCCCTGCTCTTCGTCGCCCAGCTGCGGGAGCGGCTCGCCTTCGAGCGGACCAGCTCACGGCTCTACGCGGGCCTGCTGGTGAAGACCCATGCCCTGGGCAGCTACCCGGGAGGCCCCACGCCGGAGCGGCTGGTGGAGCTGCACAACCAGGAGCTGGACCACCTGAACCTCATCCGCGAGTGCATCTACCGGCTCGGCGTGGACGCGTCCCAGCTGACGGCGCAAGGGGACGGCGCGGATCCGCGGCCCCATGGACTGCTGAGGGCCGTGGACGACCCGTGCGCCACGCTCCCGGACGCACTGCGCGCGGTCCTCATCGCCGAAATCCTCAACAACGCCGGCTGGGCGATGCTCGTGGACCTGGCCCAGGAGCTGGGACCTCCCGACCTGGTGGACGCCTTCCGCGAAGTCCTGCGCGAGGAGACGCTCCACCTGGAAGAGGTCACCACCTGGGTCGCCAACCTGCCGGACGACGTCCGCGTCACCGACGCGCGGGCCTCCGCCAGCTGAGGCGTCAGCGGGCCACGGGCCGCCTGCGGGCCACGCGCTCCCGCACGGTGGCGATGAAGGCCGGCTTGTCCGCGCTGCCCTTCACGCCGTCGAAGTCCAGGTCCAGGTTCTCGGCGACGGCCCGGAGGTATTCCAGACAGGGCTCGTCCGCGGGCGTCTTCCCTTCCGCGAACAGTGGATGGCAGACAGGGCAGTAATTGACCACCCAGACGCGCTCGCCGTCTGGAATCTCCAGCGAGACGGGGCCGCCGTCGCTCCTGTCTTCTTCGTACGGCTCGATGCGCCAGACGCCCGTGGCGTCATCGTCGTCCATGAGCAGCTCGCGGTAGTTGAGGCTGGGGACGAACTCCCACTCGCCCCAGTCGTAGCCGTAGGGCTTCGTCTGCGTGCGGCGGGCGCGGCCCCGGGCCTCCTCGAAGGCGTCCGCGTCCTCCGGCGCCTCATCGGCGGCGAAGAAGAACAGGTCCAGGATGGCTTCGTCGTTGCCGATGCCCTCCTCCTCGCACTCCTTGCCGGTCTTCTCACCGCACTCGAACGACGAGGGAGGACCGCAGACGCTGCATCGGTAGTCGTGGACGCCCATGGCTCCAAGCCTACCCCTTCTGGCCGCGCGCCCTGGTCTCCGTCATTCGCCCTGGGGCGGGTCCTGGATGATGTTGAAGGTGCACGTGAGCTCACCGCCGTCTTCGTAGCGATAGACGAAGCGGCCCTGGGCCTGCCCATCCGCGTAGGCCCGCCGCTCCAGTGTCAGCGTTGCCTCCGTCGGGATGCCGGCGACGGAGGGATAGCCCACCAGGTTGGAGGCGATCGGGAGCCAGTCGCCCACCTTCGACGTGTCCTCGGCCACCAGCGAGTCCCCCTGCCGCAGGAGCTTCGCGGACCAGCCCCCCTCCGTCACCGGACGCAGCCCCGGCATCCAGATGTCCACGCCGAAGCTCGAGAGCCCGGAGTCGTCGTCGGGCGTGTAGAACAGGATGAGCTGCGTGCCATTGGGCCCGCCGATTGCGCCGATGCGCTCCCCGACCCTCAGCATGTTGCTCGCCAGGGGCCAGGCGACGCGCCGGGCGCCGTAGGCGCCGCGGCATTCGCCTTGGGGAGCGGAATCGCAGGCGGTAGCAGTCGAGACGCACACCAACAGCGACAATGCACTGCGGGACAGGGGTCGGAGCATCCGCCCATTTTAACCAAGGTCTCTCCCTCTCATGTCAGTCCCACCGCGTCATTCCTCGCCATCTTTCAACACGTCGAAGGTGCACGTCAGCCCGCCGCCATCCGCGTAGCAGTAGACGAGGTGCCCTTGCGCGGCATACGCCGTCGCGTCCTTCAGCGTCACCGAGCCCTCCACCGGAACACCGGGCGGGGACTGATAGCCGGTCCCCGAGCCGATGTTCCCCACCCATCGCGTCACCAGCGACGACTCCGTGGGCATCAGCCGCGCCTCCCGGGGCGTGAGGCTCACGGTCCGGTTCTTCACCCGGGCGTCCGCCACCAGGTGGATGTCCACCCCGAAGCCCTCGACGGTGCTCCTGGCGGAGCCCGGGCTCCCTGCAATTCCTGCCATCCCCTTCCTGCGGGGAGGGTGAGATGACGCGCCACGGGTGAGCATGCTATGAGGCTGTCGCCGTCTGTCTTTGCCCTTCGCGGTCCGCTCCGGTCAGACGTTGTCTCCCCGGTCGTTCCATCATCCACATTTTTCATTTCCCGCCCGGGGGAGGCGTGGGGCCGTGGGCCCTTCGTGGGCTGCCTCCGGGTTCGTGCCTGGAGTCGTATGTCTTTCCTGTCGGGTTCCGTCCGCGCCTCGCGCCTGGCCATGGCCGCGCTGACCTCCCTGTCCCTGACCCTGGGAGGCTGCGCCACGCTTCCTCCGCGAGGACAGGTCGTCATGCGCGACGTGTCCTTCCCCCTGCGTGACTTCCGCATGCCGTCCGGCCTGCGCGTGGTGGTGGAGCGCGATGCGCGCGCACCCGTGGTGGCGGTGGTCGCGGTGGTGGGCGCGGGAGGCTCCAGCGATCCGGGCGGCAAGGAGGGACTGGCGCACCTGGTGGAGCACCTGGCCTTCCGCGCGCGTCCCGCCAACGGGCCCTCCGTGCAGGCGCGGCTCAATGCCTCCGGCGCTGGGCACTCCAACGCCTCCACCAGCCTGGACTACACCGCGTATGAAGAGCTCGCGCCCAAGGAGTCGCTGGGCGCGCTGGTGAAGCTGGAGGGGGAGCGGCTGTCGTCGCCGCTCTCCAACGTCAGCCCGGAGGTCTTCGCGGTGGAGCGCGAGGTGGTGCGCAACGAGCTGCGCCAGCGCAACGAGACGGGCTACGTGGGCCAGGTGTTCAGCTGGGTGCACGCGGCGTCGTTCCCGGCGGGGGACCCGTACGCGCGGCCCGTGGTGGGTTCGCACGAGTCGCTGTCCGCCCTCACCCTGACGGACGCGCACCGCTTCGCGCGCGCCCACTACCGCCCGGACAACGTCACCCTGGTCATCTCCGGGGACGTGGACCTGGCGGAGGTGGAGGCCACGCTCCTTCAGAACCTGCCGCCCGCGTGGGTGGGCACCGGCGCCCCGCTGGCCCTGGACACGCGCCTGCCCGCGAAGCGCCCGGAGCCCGCGGTCGCTCCAGTCAGCAAGACGATGCCGGTGTACGCGGCGGCGGTGCCGTCGCCGGAGCTGTACCTGTCCTGGGTGCTGCCGCGCTCCTTCGACGAGGCCAGCGCCCTGCATGACTTCGTGGGCGTCAGCCTGGACAGCAACCTCTGGGAGGCGGTGCGCAGCGATGGCGACATCGCGGGCATCTCCACGGGGCTGGTGCCCGGCACCCGCGCGTCGCTGCTCATCGTGCGCGTGCACCTGTCTCGCGGGGACCACCCGGAGCGCAGCGCGGAGAAGGTCCTGGACCAGGTGCACAAGACCTGGAGCGGGGAGATTGAAGCCAGCGGCGTGCTGGGCCAGGAGTTCAACTTCCAGTCCCTGCGCCGCCAGGTGGTGACGAACATGGTGCTGGAGTCGGAGCGGCTGCTGGCGCGGACCCGGAGCCGCGCGCTGCTCACCCACTTCACCACGGACGTGCGCTCGTACACGCGCTCGCAGATGGCGCTGATGGGGCTGGGCGGGAGCAAGGTGACGGACTTCGCGTACCAGTGGCTCCAGCGCGACCGGGCGCACGCCATCCTCGTGCGGCCGGGAGAGAGCGGTACGCCGACGGCGCTCCCCACGCTGGCGAAGCTGCCCGGGGGCGAGCCCGCGGTGGAGGGCGGCGAGCGCGTCACGCCGTCCATGCTGGCGGCCACCACGGCGCCCGTGCAGGTGCTGAAGCTGGAGAACGGCATGGAGGTGCTGCTGGTGCCCCGGCCGGGCCTGCCGGTGGTGCGAGTGGGCGCGGCGATGGGCGGCGGAACGGCGCACGGGGTGAAGCCGGGCGTGGCGGACCTGGCGAAGTGGGGCTCCTTCCGCGAGTCGCACTTCGAGGGCCGCCCGAGCGACTGGGGCCTGCACGAGTCCACCCGCACGGCGCTGGACCACGTGCGCGTGGACATGGCCGGCACGGCGGGCAACGTGGGCAACATGCTGGCGATGCTCGCGGAGGACCTGTCCACCACCCGCACGTCGGAGGCCGTGGTGCGCTACTGGCGCGAGCAGGTGCAGCCCTGGCGTGAGGCGGTGGACACGCGGCCGGAAGTGCTGGCGCACCGCAACCTGATGCAGGCGCTCTACGGCACGCACCCCTACGCCACCGAGGCCACGGGCGCGCAGATGGCGAAGGTGTCCTGGTCGGAGGCGCAGGAGTGGCTGGAGGACGTCTACCGCCCGGGCAACACGACGGTGGTGGTGGCGGGGGAGTTCGAAGTGAAGGACGTCGAGCCGATGGTGCGCAAGTACCTGGGCGACTGGAGCCGGGGCAAGCCGCAGCCGGTGGCCGTGCCGCCCGCGCCGGCGCTGCCCGCGGCGTCCGCGAAGGTGAACACGCTCTTCACCGCGCGGCCCGGGGCCACGCAGGGCCAGGTGCAGCTGGCCTGCCGGCTGCCCACGGCCACGCCGGAGCTGGAGGCGCGCTACGCGCTGATGGCGGAGCTGCTGGAGGTGGAGGCCTACGAACGGACGCGCTCCGGAACGGGAGCGTCCTACGGCTTCGGCGCCGAGCCCTGGATTGGCCGGGGCGGCGCGGCGCACCTCCTGCTGGGCGGCAGCCTGGATGCGCAGCGGATGAGCGAAGGCGTGGCGTCGCTGCGCGAGACGCTGGCGGCGTTCGCGAAGGAGGTGTCCGAAAAGGACCTGGCGAATGCCCGCGCGCGGTTGCTGGCGCGGCAGGGGGTGTCGTTCATCTCCACGGATGCGTGGGTGGAGGCGCTGCTCGAGGCGCGCGTGCGGGGCTTCCCGGTGGAGTCGGTGGCGCAGCGCCCCGCGCACCTCCAGGCGGTGACGGCGGACGCGCTGAAGCAGGAGTTCGCGGGCTGCCTCCAGCGCCTCGTGGTGAGCGTCACGGGGGATGAGCAGCCCAGCCGCGCCGCGCTCCAGGCGGTGTCGGTGCCGTAGCGGGAAGGCCTCCGGTCCGGCGGGCACGACCCGCCGGGCCGCGTGCCTTCGTATGATGGGGCATGCGAGTCATGGACCTCCGCCGGACGCGGTATCTGCTGGGTGCGCTGCTGTCATGGGGCGCCTCCGCCTGTCACGGGACGGACGGGCCCACGGCTCCGTGCGAGGGCGCTGACTGCGCCGCGCCCGGGCTCATCCGGGCGTTCGAGAAGGGCGCCCCGTCCTCCCGGGTGCGGCCGCGCGCGGACTTCGGCGGGCTCAAGGTGCGGCGGGCCGCTGGACGCACCTTCGTGCTGGAGACGACGCAGGACGCGGAAGGACGGGACACCCGCCGGCTCACCGTGTCCGCGCGGGACGGCACGCCCCTGTGGCGGTTCGACGCGGTGGCCCGTGACCACTTGAGTGACTTCACGGTGCACCCGTCCGGGGAGGTCACCGTGGGCCTCGAGCGCACCATCGCGCCAGGGCCGACGTACGACCTGGTGCGACTGTCCTCCGAGGGGAAGGTGTTGTCCTGGGAGCGGCTGCCCATCCCCAGGACGGTGCCCGAAGCCGACCTGGGGGGAACCCTGCTTCCCCCCGCGTTCCACATGAAGTCCGCCTATGTCCACGCCCTCACCGACGGCTGGCTGCGCACGGAGGCCCGCGGCGAGGACCTGGCCGTGGCCTTCCTGTCGCTCGTGGCCGTCCCCCCTGGCGAACCTGCCAGCTGGGAGCAGGCGTCGGGCGTGATGACGCTCCAGTGGAAGGACGGGCGCTACACCGAGCAGTGGACCCGCGTCGTCGACGGGAGCCACTTCACCCAGCCGGCCGCCTGGGCCTACGACGAATTCCGCTGGCGCGAGGCCGCGCTCCGGCCGCTGCTCGCGGTGGACGCGGACGGACGGCTGGTGGTGGGGCGCACCTGGAACAGCTCCCGCTGCCTGGCCTCCAGCCGCACGTTCAATGACTTCACCTCCGTGCACTGCCGCTCCGGCGATGACGTCACCACGCCCTCGGACACCGAACGGCAGCCCTTCGCCATGACGGCCTTCACGCCGGTGGGGACGCGCATCGGGACGCACGTCTTCGTCCCCACCCGGGCAGCGGAGTTCGTCGTCTTCGACATGGCGGTGCGCGACGGAGAGGTGGCGCTCGCGGGCACCGTGGTGACGGAGGGCACGGATGGCACCATCGCCTGGTACCCGTCCGCGCCGGGCGTGGAGGACCGGATGACGCCCTATGACGGCTACCTGGGCGTGCTGTCGCTGGACTCGGGCGCGCTGCGCTTCGAGCACCGCGTGGACACGGGCCGCGCGGACCACTTCTCCGCGCTGCGCTGGACGGACGCGGGGCTCGTCGCCGTGGGCGCCTCCGGTTGGGACCGGTGGGACGGAGGGATGAGCATCTCGCGCGGTGCGGGCCCGCTGCTCGCGCTCGCGTCCACCGATGGCCAGACGGTGCGCACGCGGCGGCCCGGCCCCGAGGGACAGGGCCGCCATTTCCACCTGCTGGGCGTGGACGCGGACGGGGACTCGCTGGTGGCGGTGGGGCTCGCGGAGGCGCCGATGACGCACTCCGGAGACAACGGTCACCTGGAGGCCATGACCTTCGGCGGGCTCGCGGTGGAGCTGCGCTGAAGCCACCCGCGCGTCCTCACGGGCTCAGTGGCCCGGCGACACGTAGCAGAAGTCAGACAGGTAGGGGCAGTCCTGCGGGCAGCTGGACGGCGTCTCCCCGTCGCAGCACACGCTGTCGCCGCAGACGGGCCCGAAGCCACAATCCTGCGGGCAGTTGAAGGCATTCTCCGTGCTGGGGTCGCAGGTGTAATCGCCGCAGTAGCCGGCGGGGCTGCCGCAGTCCTGCGGACAGTTGTAGGAGTTCTCCGTGTTGGGATTGCACACGCTGTCACCGCAGTAATCGGGGCTGCCGCAGTCCTGCGGGCAATTGTAGACATTCTCCGCGCTGGGGTCGCAGATGCTGTCACCACAGACGGCGCACAGGCCGGCGGAGGACGCGGACGCGAACCCCATGGGGCTCACGTAGCAGAAGTCAGACAGGTAGGGGCAGTCCTGCGGACAGCTGGATGGCGTCTCCCCATCACAACACACGGAGTCGCCGCAGACGGGCCCGAAGCCACAGTCCTGCGGACAGTTGAAGGGGTTCTCCGTTCCGGGGTCGCAGATGGAGTCTCCGCAGGAACCGCACAGGGCCTTCTCCTGACGCGCCAGCTCGGGCGCGGCGGTCTCCGGCTCCACGACCCCTCCGCACGCCAGCAGCAGGCCGGACACCAGGGCCAACAACCCCATCTTCATCGCGTTCATCGTCTGTCTCCGTGTATTCAGCATTTCCGCCCTGAGCGGGCCTGTGCTTGTTAATACAGTTCGCGGATGACGCTCAAAGGCGCGGGGAGCGCGGCGTACACTGCCGGGCATGACGACCTCCGCTTCCGACGCCTCGCGGCTGCTGGACCTGCTGTGGGAGCGCTACGCCTCCGAAGTCCCCTTCGCGCGCGCCTTCGTGACGCTGTCCGGGGGACACTTCCGCAACGACCACGTCGCGTTCCGCACCCTCGCGCGGCCGGAGGGAGGCATCGCCCTCTTCGCTCGTGTGTTCGAGCGGTTCGGGTGGAAGCCGGCCGGCGCGTACACGTTCCCGGACGCGCACCTGTCCGCCATCTACCTGTCGCATCCGGACGGACTGCCGCGCGTCTTCCTGTCCGAGCTGAAGCAGGAGGAGCTGTCGCCGCGCGCCCGCGAGCTGCTCGCCGCGCTGCCAGTGGATCCACCGCCGCCGGAGGACGTGGAGTCGCTCGCCGCGTGGTTCACGGCGCCGACGCCTCCGGAGGAAGCCGCGCTGCTGGAGCTGGAGAAGGAGACGCAGTACGGCGCGTGGCTGCTGGCCTTCGGCCGCAAGGTGAATCACTTCACCGGCGCGGTGGACGACGTGGAGGCGTGGCAGCGGCGCATGCGCGAAGCGGGCGTGCCCATGAAGGCGGACATCGAGGGCGAGCCCGGCACTTCACTTCGACAGACGGCCACGCACGCGGCCCCGCTGCCCCTGACGCTCCGGGGCGGTGGCACGCGTGCATGGCCGTATGCGTACTTTGAAATCGCCCAGCGCTCGGGAGGGTTCGACGGGTTCCTGGGGCCGCAGGCCCGCGCGCTGTTCGACATGACG
The DNA here is from genome assembly GCF_003986945.1 of Corallococcus sp. AB018. NCBI lineage: Bacteria > Pseudomonadati > Myxococcota > Myxococcia > Myxococcales > Myxococcaceae > Corallococcus > Corallococcus sp. AB018. The sequence continues at coordinate 21,389 of NZ_RAWR01000189.1, forward strand.
AAACGGGGCTGAGGCTCGCGGCCCGGGGGACGGTCGGGGGAG